>DASSAV010000528.1:0-5279 GCA_035699265.1 Rhodothermales bacterium | reverse complement strand
GCTATCCTCTGCAGGTGAGCAGCATCCGAACTGGTGAGCATGAGCGTGCCTGAGGCGTGCATAATTTGCACGGTTGTGATATGTCGTTGACGCGCCAGCCCGATGGATGTGATCCGATCATAGGGCAGGCTTACAATGCGGCACCCGATCGGGTCTTGAGCGAGATGGATGAGCCGGGAGGAAGTGGCGAGGCAGACGGCGGCGCGGGGTGAATGCAACTCGATGGCGTCAATGATTTGCTCACCTGCGAGCAGCACATTTCGGGCTCGGGCATGTAGATCACATCCCTGTTTCGCCCCATTCCCAATCTCCTGAGTGGGCCGTAAGGTCACCATTGCACCGCGCGAATCAGGCCGCAATCTGAGATCCTTCCGATTTGAAGCCTGCATACGAACGCGCGCGTTCGTAGGTGCAAACCATAGAAGTAAGCTGGCTGGCATGTGCTTCGAGCAGTGCCGTCGCCGCGCTGCGGATGAGTTCATCATCTTCAGCAAGCGCTTCCAGTTCGCTCAATTGTGAACGAACCGCGTCCAGCGCATGATACATGCGCTCCCGGGCATACTCGACTTCGCAGGACGGCAAGAGATCAGATAGTAAAGTCCCAGTCATAGATTCCTCCGAGTCCCGTACAAAAAGAGGCGACTCTTCGTACGTGCACAAAAGCCGTACCGTCCTGGCAGTTGGAAAGGAGGGGACCGAAAACCGGACTGAAGTGTTTGGGTCCGGCTCATACTTGAGACAGGGGCCGGAAGCCGGCCTGCTTACTCTCATCGTCCGTCGGGACGAACTCGTTGTGCAGGCGAAACCCGGACACGACCAGGCCAAAGCCGTTCTGGACGTTGGTCAAGGCGTTAGGCAGGCCGATGATCGTCGGGTCAAACACCCCACCGGGCGGCGCCCACTCTTCGCTTGCCACGATCAAATCGATGGCCACGCGAACAATCGCGATCCCGAAGGCGGGATCGTACCTTTCTTCCTTTACGAGTTCGCTTCGTAACCGGTCGAAATCAGTCGTGAGATCGACGAGAACCATCCATCCGCCGTCGACCGGCTGGACCGCATCGTCATAGGGGAGTGTGATGAGTTCGCCGAGTGTTCCGGTTGGAGATCTCGGGTCAGTGCTGCGGATGATCTGGTACGTTACTTCTACCTCCAACAGATGCTTCGCGTCCGTCTGAAGGCGATACGGAACGACTACCTGGGGAGCGAGAATGGTTGGGTCGATGGATGCGATCACCTGGGCTGGAACGGCCGTCGTGGCGGACGACGTGGCTCCATCCGACCGCGTCACTTCCAGCTCGTATCGATGGCCGTATTCTGCGCGGAAGTCGGACCAGTACCCATGCTCGAAGAGCCCGGTGGGGCCTTCAATCAGAGAGTCCGTCCAGACACGTTTCTCACCGGTCGTCACGTCGGTGGACGTAACGGTCGCATCGAGTTTCTCTTTCGTCCGCACTTTCAAGGTGCCCTCGATGGGAAAGACCCGTACCCACTGCGTATCTAATGCTGGTGTAAAAAGCGCATAGACGGAGTATGGGAGGTCAATGCCAAGCACTGGATCCACGTTTTCCTCACAGCCCGTTCCGAGCAGGCCGGCTGTGATTGCGAGCGTGAGGATGGCGGCGACGCGACGCAAAGGGTGCATATCAGAACGCCAGCTTGATTCCAAACGAGGGGATGATCGGCAGCTGATCGACACGCTGGAGCGTAAAAACGTCCAGGTAGAAGATATTTCGGCGATCATAGACGTTGATCAGGCTACCCTGAAGCGTAAGCTGTACCGGCCGAAGGTTTATGGTTCGCTCGATGGAAAGGTCGAGCCGATGGTACGTCGGCAGCAATCCGTTGTACGGGCGTTCATAGATCACGCGACGGCTGGTGGGCGCTTTTGAGAGATCCATGACGTCGTCCAGCAGAACGAATCCATCGAAGCCGAGGGCGCGGCTGAACGGGAGGCCCGACCCAAACGCCCAGCGCACACTCAGGTCGACGCCTGCCAGCGTCGTCGTCAGGAGCGCATTGACCTGGTGACGACGATCGTGGGGTGGCCTGTAACGCATCGACTCCACCCCATACCAGTAGATCAGGTTCGCCTGTTCGGCCTGGTAAATCGTTTGCGCGTATCCATAGGTTACGTAGCCATAGAAGGGCCCTGGCCGAAACTCTACGCGGACGTCGAACCCGCTGGATCTTCCGCGTGCCGGCTGCACGCGCGTCGTCAATCGAGGGAATGGGGTCCACTCCGGTACGAAGAGGTTGCCCATTTCCTTGTGGAAGCCCTCAATCGAAAGGTCGAGCCATTTCGTAGGGCTCACCTGATATCCAAGGATGGTGTGGACCGCCTTCGAGAGCCGCCCCGACCTGACATCCTTCGGAGCCTCGTCTGCCGTGGGAACGCCAGCCCATACCGTGAAGACGCTGGCCGCATCGCGCCTGTCGCTGATGCCAACGATCTCCTGGTGGTATACGCCTGCGGCGGCGCTCACTTGATGCACCCCATGCTTCCAGACGACGCGAAGGCGCGGCTCAAGGTATGGATCGAACCGGACGTGGTAGAACTGCATCCGAATACCCGGCCGAATATTGAAGCCTGCGCCGAGGTCGATCTCCGGCTCCACATACATTGCCGAACTCAGGAAGTCTGACTCGCGGAGTTCCAGACCTTGAAACGTTCCGCCCAGTTCGTCGTGGAGGGTGTTGGCCTGGATGATCCAGCCAGCATCCATCGTCATGCGCCTGCTCACGAACGTGCCTTCAATGGCTGTGGTAACGCTCCGAACGTTCGAGATTCGATATGGCTGATCCTTCGGCCCCTGTTCTGACCTGAGGAGTGAATAGGAGGCCCTTGCCACTGCGGTGACAGGCAAGCTTTTCGGCAGAACGATGTACCGGACACCGACGGCTTGATTTCTCCACCTGAACTGATCGGGAGGTTGCCCGCCGGTGTCCTCCCCGACCGTCCCGCGATCATAGGTATTGAGGCCCATGATCTCGATGCGGCCCCGGGCATGGAGCCGACCCTGTAGCTTCACGAAAGCATCCCCGAAGGAGAAGGGCAGGTTTTCGTGAAGCAGGGGCTCTGCCGCCTGCTCGATTACAGATGCCCGAGCGGAGGCCAGGAAAGAGAATTGGCCACGAACAATCGGGCCTTCCAACGTGGCCGAACTCATAAACGGCGAGGCTGTAGCAGTACCGGCGTACGCGTATTCGTTGCCGTTGCGGGAGACGACATCCAGTACCGACGAGATACGGCCCCCAAAACGCGCCCCGAAACCACCCGCATAGAGATCAGCCCTATTCATGATCTCGGCAGGGAACGACGAGTAGAAACCCAGAATGTGAAACGGCTGGTAGATAGGCATCCCGTCCAGCAGGACAAGATTCTGAGACGGTTCTCCTCCTCGTACGTAGAGCAGACCACCGCGGTCACCCGTGCTCACGACACCCGGCACCGTGGTGAGATAATTGATCAGGTCCGCGGACAGGTCAGGCGCGGGGATTAGCTCCACATCCGCAGGCCTGATGACTTGTTGCCCTGCTGTGACACGCGCCGCGCCGTTCGTACGTTCGGACTCAACGACGGCCTCTCCCAGCCTCGTTTCGGTAGGCTCCAGCCTTATATCCTGAAGCTGCCGTTCTCCGGGAGCCAGTTCCAATGAGTCGGTGTAGGCCGCATAGCCTATGTACGTGGCCTGAAGTACATAGCGTCCAGGCGTCAGGCCCGGCATTGTGTACGCTCCATCACGTCCTGAAACGGTCGTCCGCGTAGCGCCGCCGGTACCCCGTAGGGAGATACTCACCAGTTCCAGCGGCTGACCGGTCGTGCGATCCGTTGCGAAACCACTGAGCGACGCGCTCTGGGCTCGTGCATCCCTTGCTGCGAGGCAAAAAACGAATATGCCCAGGCAACGCACAAGGCGCAGTGCTACGAACTTCATACGACCGGGAGTGGGAGCATGTATGAATGTTCCGGCGCAAACATAGGAGAGCGGGCACCGAGATGGCACACGACCCGGCTCTCTCGACGAGGACTGCCACCGGCAACCGCTACCAGTGCGGGCAGGAGAAAAGGCTGCACCCATTCCCCTGTACCTGGCAAGTACATCGGTAATCATAGTATACGGCAACCGACGACAGGAAAAAGGGCAGTCCGTTTTACACTGCCGGCTTCCGTCGGCGCTCCCACGCACCCCGCTACCGGTTTCAATCGCGGCATCGCATCCGTTGTGGAACGAGCAGGAGTTGGTGGAACCGGCCCTACTACCCCGGCGTGTGCGACCGGAACCAGAAGACGAACGAATCGACGTGCCCGTGCGCAAACCGGCGTCCCAGAATCCACCTCATCGTTCAAAAGGAGCGACCTGGTACGGCTGGGCGGGACTCCTGTTGATCGCGATTGCCTGGCCACTCAACTGGTTTCTGCCGGGGCTACGCACACAAATCCTATTCTTTCCGCTCTGGTTCGGCTACATACTGGCCGTCGACCGCATGGTGTACGCTCGGCGCGGCGGCTCACTACTGAACCACTCGGCGAAGCGATTTGCAGCGCTCTTCCTGATCTCGGCCCCCATCTGGTGGGTATTTGAGGCCATCAATGCCCGGACACACAACTGGCAGTATCTCGGCCGGGAGCACTTCAGCGACCTGGCTTACGTCATCCTTGCCTCGATTTCCTTCTCGACCGTAATGCCCGCGGTCTTCGAGACAGCCGACCTGATCGGTACCGGGCGATGGGTGCGCAGGATCGGGAGTGGATTGCGCATCCCCCGCACGAACCGGACGGCACTCGTGCTATTTTGCCTCGGGGTCGCCATGCTGGCGGCTCTCCTCATCTGGCCCACTTATTTCTATGCCCTGACCTGGGGAGCCCTCTTCGCCCTGATTGAGCCGCTCAACATCTGGCTGGGCCGCCGGTCGATCTTCGACCATTTGCAGTTCGGAGATTGGCGGCCCCTGGTCGCGCTCTCGGCGGGCGCTCTGATCTGTGGCTTCTTCTGGGAGATGTGGAACTACTACTCCTATCCGCAATGGATTTACCACACACCGGGCGTGGACTTTCTACACGTCTTCAAAATGCCGCTCGTCGGCTATATCGGATACCTGCCGTTCGCCTGGGAGCTGTACGCTGTCGACAATCTCGTACAGCGCCGTCCTGAAACCTGCCTGCTCAGTTTCGAGCAATACGGCCCTCCGGCACCGTAAGGCGCGGATGGAGAGAGAGGAAGAAAGGGGGAGAGGGGAAGAGAGAATGAGAGAATGAGAGAATGAGTGGGGAAAGG
>DASSAV010000527.1:0-2092 GCA_035699265.1 Rhodothermales bacterium | reverse complement strand
ATCGTGCAGCAGACGCTCCTGTGGGACGCGAACCGGCTGGAAACCCGCCCCATGCGCTCCAAGGAGGAAGCCCACGACTATCGCTACTTCCCCGACCCCGACCTCCCGGACGTCATCGTGGACGAGGCACTGCTGAGCCGGGTGCGGGCTTCCCTGCCCGAGATGCCCGAGGAACGCCGGGAACGGCTCGTCAGAGAGCTGGGCCTGCCCGCCTACGACGCCGCGATCCTCACGGAAGACCGGGGTGTCGCAGACTATTTCGACGGCGCCCTAGCCGCGCTGAATGAGAAGACCGGCATCGGCGACGTGAAGGCCCGCGCGAAGGCCGTCTCCAACTACGTGATGACGGACGTGCTGCGGGTGCTCAATGAGCAGGCCGTCGGCATCGAAGCATTCCCCGTCGCGCCCGGGCGGCTGTCGGACCTCATCGCCATGCGGCTGGAGGACAGGATCAGCTCCTCCGGTGCCGCCGAAGTGTTCAACGCCATGCTGGAGGAGGACGCGCCCCCGGAGGAGATCGCCGCCCGGCGCAACCTGCTCCAGGTGTCGGACGAAAGCGCCATCGTAGCGGTGGTGGATGAAGTGATCGGGGCCAACCCGAAGGAGGTGGAGGGGTATCTCGGCGGCAAACAAAACCTGATCGGCTTCTTCATCGGACAGGTCATGCGCAAGTTTCCCGGCTCCCCTGATCCGAAGCTCGTCCGCAAGCTCCTCTCAGAGCGGCTGGAAGCCCAGCGCGCGTAGTTGTATATTGCTGTAAACGCAAGCGATAAGAATGGAAAGAGGCAGGCCTGACAGGTTTTCAAAACCTGTCAGGCCTCCGTCTTCATCACTCCCACTTAAATCCCTTCACCGCTGTACCCTCTCAAGATGGCCCATCCCATCCTCCGCAACATCCGCATCCTAGCTTCCATCGCGTGCTGTCTCGCGCTGGCCGCCTGCACCCGCCCGAAAGCGCAACCAAAGGACCCGAACACCCACACCGTGCTGACGGGGGAGATCACCGCCGACGCGAGCGCCGACTCCACCCTCCGGCCCGGCGGATTTTCCATCCTCGTCTACCGCCCGGACCAGACCGGCATCGACACGCTTGGCTTCGCGCGTACGGACAACTCGGGCGCCTTCCGGATGGACATCACCGCGCCGGGGCGGGGCATGTACCGGCTCGCCATTCTACAACAGGACAGCGTCCTCCGGCAGGCCGACATGGTGGTGGCCGATGGAGACACCGCTACACTCAAGGTTCGGCTCCCGCTCGGGGCGCGGCTGCTCACCGTCCGCTCCCGTGAGAACTCCGCACTCGCGGCCTACCTCAACGCGCAGGTACAGTACAATCTCGCCGTCAGCAAGCTCGTGAAGGCAGGCAAGTCGAATACCCCGGCGTACGCGCGCAGCGTGGGCCAGACGGCGAATACGCTCTGGAGCATAAAGGACGCCTACGCCAACACCGTGGCAGGCGACCTCGCCACGGCTGAATCGGTCGTTATGCTCGAAGGCGCAAACGATCCGCTGCTCCTGGAGCGAGCCCGGACGATCTCGCCTGACAACGTCTCGTACCTGGACGTGGTCCGCGCCGCGCGCCGCGCCCAGAACCGGCTGTACGGACTCAACGCCAGCCTCGATCTTCTGGACCAGTTCAAGGCAAAGGCGATTACGGACGAGCAGCGCGCGGGCGTCGAGGCCGAACGTGTGGTCGCCTACATGGAAGCCCGGCAGCAGGAGAACGCCGAGCAGTACGCCCGTATGCTCTCCAAAGCATACCCGACCACGACATGGGCGACCTGGGCCGACGGCATCATTTACGACAGCGAGCATCTCATGCCGGGCATGGAGGCCCCCTCCTTCACCCTGCCGACGTGGGAAGGCGGAACGGTCTCGCTGGACAGCCTGCGGGGAAAGTACGTGCTGCTCGAATTCTTCTCGCCCGAGCAGCGGACCTTCCAGCAGGAATTGCTACTCCGGAATGCGTTTTATCGCGCAGGCAAGGACGAGGGGCTGGAGTTCGTCTCCGTCTCCATGCAGCCCGACCAGCGCATCAACGACGCCTTCTTCAAGAACGTCGACTTCCCCGGCGTACATGCGGTCGCCTCCG
>DASSAV010000526.1:0-3778 GCA_035699265.1 Rhodothermales bacterium | reverse complement strand
GGTCAGTATGACAATGCTCGGGACATCTTCTGGGCGAGCGGGGCGGCCATGCTCGTCAGGCGCTCCGCATTGGACGAGGTCGGCCTCTTCGATGAGCGGTTCGTCATGCACATGGAAGAAATCGATCTCTGCTGGCGCCTGCAACGGCACGGGTACCGTATACGCGTGGCGCCAGCCAGCTCCGTGCACCACGTCGGTGGCGGCTCACTGCCGAGCCACAACCCGCGCAAGGCGTACCTGAACTTCCGCAACAACCTCCTGCTGCTCTATAAGAACCTCCCCCCTGCCGTGTGGAACACCGTCTTCCGCCAGCGTGTCGCCCTCGACGGGGCCGCCATGGCGCGAGCAGCGGCCAGCGGGCGCCCCCGTGAGGCGGCGGCTATCGTCCGGGCATACCGGGATGCCCACAAAATGAGCAAGATGTACAGGGACGAACGGCCGGGGTCATCTGACAATATCGTGTTGCCGTCTTACCGGGGACGCATCGTCGTGGATTACTTCGCCCGTGGACGCAAACGGTTTAGCGATTTGCCGGAGGACCGTTTCCGATAAGGATCCGGCTATTCAACTTCACCGGCCGCACGGGCTCTCCGGAGACGGCTGCGTTCGGACTGATTGCGGACGATCACGATGGCAACAGAGACGAGCACGAGGAAGATACCGGCACGTGCGGGCCAGTTCGGAACCTCATCGAAGAGAAAATAGGCGCCGATCGTCGCCCCTACCGGTTCCAGCAGCGAAAGCAGGCCGAGGAACGCGGCGGAAAAGTACCGGATTGCAAAGTTGAATGAGCCGTGGCCCAGGATCTGGGGGCCTATCGCCATGAGCAACACGAGCAGGTAAAATCTCGTATCGAATCCCGCCATCGGCAAGCCGCGGACCCAGACGATTGCCAGTATGAAAGCCGAAGTCAGTGTGTAGAGGGAAAACGTGTAGCTGAGAAACGGCGTATGGCGCCGCACCACCCGGCTGATGATCAGATAGAGGCTGAACACCAGCGAGGCGCCCAGAGCCAACGCATTTCCGAGCAGCGAATCCGATCCGCCGCCCTGGGAGGCGTCTCCCCATCCGATAAGCACGGCCCCTACCGTCGCGACGAGCACGCCCACGATCTCCACATGCGAGAGACGCTCACCGAGGAGACCATAGCCGAGCAGCGCCAGAAAAAGAGGGCTCGTCGTGACCAGGACCGTAGCGCTGGCGACGGACGTAAGATAGATCGACTCGATCCACATCACGAAGTGCAGGCCGAGCAACACCCCCGCCCCCAGGATCAGCAGCAGATCTCTCCCCGAAAAGCGCCAGGAATGACGCAGCGCTGAAACACCGGCCGCCGGCGCCAGCAACACCACCGCAAGCAGGGTTCTCCAGGCGGCAATGACGAGCCCGGGGGCATCACCGCTCGCGAGGCGAATCAGCAGGGCGCTGCTGGCGAAACCGGCGAGCCCGATCGCAAGCAACGGATATACTGCCACAGGCCGCCCTTCTCCCGCGTCACCTCCCGCCTGTATGGGCCAGGATCTCTCTTCCTGCCCGGATAGGCCGTGGTTCGCCATGGAGTGAGGCTGTTCAGATGGTATGGTGCTGATAACTGAACCGGAAGAACGTACCGCCCGGATCGCGCTACCGCAGCCGATTCATGGAGCGGATCAGCGCGATGTCCCGGTCGATTGCCCGCCGCGCAAGATAAAACAAGACGTATGCGACCATCGGAATCAGTACAGCTACAGCGTACTCCGTAGCATAGCCCGGGGCGCTCACATCGGAGGAAGCATCGCCGAAGGTGAGGCCGATGAGTAGAACGATGAACGTTATCAGTGCTAACAATTGAGCCCACACGACCACACCTCGCTGGCGTCGCCGGTCCTTATAGAGAAAGATGGCGACCAGAGCTATCAGTGCCGAGAGGCCCGCTACGATCAGGAGCGCCGGTGCAAACCAGGTATGCTGCTCCGCTTCCGGACCCGACCAGATATCGTCGAACAACAAGAGACAGGCCAGGGCGATCGCCCCGACCAGGAGATAAATGGACTGGATGCGCTGAATCATACCCTGAAGACTCCGTTCGACTCTCCCGCCCGCTTACGCCGCCACACGTAACTGCACCCGCTCGGAAATGACATCGGCAAACTCACTCGTAGTGCAGGTGCCACCAAGATCGGAGGTGACGTATTTGCCTTCCGCGAAGGTATCGTAAAGAACCTGTTTCAAAGCATCTGCCGCCTCGGTCTCGCCGAGGTGGCGCAGCATCATTTCGGCGGAGCGGATAAGGGCCGTCGGGTTCGCCTTGTTCTGTCCGGCGATGTCAGGGGCACTCCCGTGCACTGCCTCGAAGATGGCCACAGTGTCTCCAAAGTTCGCCCCGGCAACGACGCCCAGCCCCCCGACGAGTCCGGCCGCAAGATCGCTGATGATATCGCCGAAGAGGTTGGTCGTTACGATACACTGAAACGTCGTGGGCCGGGTGACGAGTTGCATGCAGAGCGCGTCGATAATCCGGTCGTCGAATTCGATATTCGGGTAGCCGGCAGCGATCTCCTGACCAATGCGCAGGAACATACCGTGTGCGATCTTGAGGATGTTCGCCTTGTGCGCCAGCGTGACCTTTCGATAGCCCTGCCGGGTGGAATAGTCAAGGCAAAAGCGGATGATCCGCTCCGAGCCCCTCCGTGTGATGCGCGCTACCGAGTCGGCAATCTCCAGCCGCTCGTCGTACGTCTCGATACCGGCATACAGATCCTCTGTGTTTTCTCGAAAAATAATCAGATCCACGTTCGCGAACGGTGACGCAATGCCTGGAATCGAGCTGCAGGGCCGGACGTTGGCGTAGAGATCCAGCTTCTGCCGCAACGAAACGTTGACGCTCTTGAAGCCCTTGCCGACAGGCGTCGTAATCGGCCCTTTGAGCGCCACCCTGTTCTTCCGGATCGAATCCAGGACGAAGTCGGGCAACGGTGTGCCGTACAACGGCATGGCGTCCGCACCGACCGCGTCGTACCGCTCCCACTCGAACGACACACCGGTGGCTTCGAGCACCTGCGTAGTAGCCGCCGTGACCTCCGGTCCGATGCCGTCTCCGGGAAGCAGTGTAACCCGATATGCCATCCTGAACCTCTGATGAGTGACTGCCTCTCGCAACGGGAGAGGCGACCTGTCGCAAAGACGGTTTGACGGCCCGAATGTTCGTGCGAAAAGCCCTGCCTTCACAGGGCTTTTCTAATATTTCAACACCAGCTATCCGTACTTCAACATCGGCGGACCGAACGGCCTATTCGAGCGGTCGCTCGCGCCGGGCCGCGTAGCTCACGTTCAATGCGCCTGCTTCCCTGAGTTCCTGCTGAACGTCGCTAACGATGCCCATCGGCGACCGGTCGTCCACCCTGAGCGAGACGATCAGCTTCGGCTGCTGGAGGAGCCGAGCGTGCATGATTTCGTGGATGCTGTGGATGTCCGTAATGCGCGTGCCGTCGACCTGGACGACAGGCTGCCCCACGGGTATGCCCGGCTCCGCAGACGGACCGATGTAGATGTACGAGACCAGCCGTTTCTGGTCGATCTTCGTGAGCGCTTCAGCCGTCGGGAGTGTCGTGCGGATCGGCACGTCCCGCTGCCGCATCACTGTGCTCACCATGAAGAAGATGAGGAGCAAAAAGATGATGTCCGGCAGTGACGTCGTCGGAATGTCCTGCCTCGTCTTATATTTTCGCTCGAAGTGAATGGCCACGGCAGTACCCGGAGTTCATGTTTCGGTCGACCGCCCTCAGCCCGCCGGCGGGAA
>DASSAV010000525.1:0-2350 GCA_035699265.1 Rhodothermales bacterium | reverse complement strand
GCCATTACCGCCGGCATCGGCGGCATCATCCAGGCCTCGCAGCTCAAGAGCGGAGCGCCGACGTACGGGCTGATGTACGAGCTGTACGTGATCGCAGCCGTGGTGGTCGGAGGCACCAGCCTGGCCGGCGGCGAGGGCAAGATCCTCGGGACGCTCATCGGGGCCTTCATCATCGGCGTGATCCAGAACGGCATGAACCTGACCGGGGTGGAGAGCTACACCCAGAAGGTGGTGCTCGGCTTCGTCATCCTGGGCGCCGTGCTGCTCGACATGCTCAAAAAGCGCGGCTGGGGGCGGCGGAAGCTGGCGACCGCATAGGAATAAGCCAACGAGACGAGGAGCCTATGAGACGAGGAGACTACGAGACTACGATTCGGGCGTCGGGACGTTGCTGCGTTTTCGATCCGGGCGTGGGGCTTTTATATTGCCCGTTACTGATTGTTTGTTCTACCTGGAGGATTGTGATGAAAGGAATCGCTCCCCTCGCGCTGGTGCTGGCTCTGGTGCCGCTTACAGGCTGTGTCACGACCGGCGCCTTCAATTCGGCCAACCTGACGAACGTGGAGCTGTCGCAGGACAATTACCGAGTGGTGGCGACAAACGTCTCGGGCGAGGCGGAAGCCACGTACCTGCTCGGCCTGAGCGCGGCCATGGGCATGGAGATGCAGACGTTTGCCCTGGTCCGGCTTTCCGGCAATGGGATGTTGTATAAGGCGGCGTTGGACAGCCTCTGGCGCAATTTCGAGGCGCGGTATGGGCCTGTAACTGACCGCGCACTGGCACTCGTGAACGTGCGGTACGACTCCGACGCGCTCAACGTGCTGGGGCTCTTCACACGGCCCAGGATCGGGATTCGGGCGGACGTGGTGGAGTTCAATCGATAAGCGCAAGGCCTTCGGGAAGGCGCCCTCCTGAAATGCCCTTTCCCCAGACCTGAGTCGGCTTTGGGATTGGGCGGTAGTGCTGAACATACTTGAAGCGCGGCCTACTCGAAGACGTAGTCTACTACGTCGGAAACCGGAGCGTAACCGATCTTTGCATAAATAGCGTTGGAGGTCGGGTTGGAGAGATCGGTGTAGAGATAGCACATCTTCAGCCCCGAATCCAGTAGTTGGCGACTGAGGACGGCTACTGCTGCCGTTGCGTAGCCGTGGCGCCGAAATGCATCGGGGGTGTATACGTACACGATCCGGGCACCGTGGACCGTACGGCCGCTCCAGCCCGCCATAGATACCGGCCGGCCGTCATCCCACAGAAAAAGCCTCTGCTCTGCGGTCATATCTTGCGCCTTGTGATCCGGATCGGCCACTCGTATGCGAGCGTCTTCACTGAACGAACGCATCCACTCCGACATCGTGGCCTCGTCTTCCGGTTCCGCCGGGCGCAAGCGACCGCCGGGCATCGGCTCAGGCATCGTGACCGAGGTAAGCTGGTAGATCCGCTGGTCCATCCCCCGCCTGAACGATACGCCCGTTTCTGCACTCCATCGTTCCGCGAAAGCCCTCCCCTCCCGCTCAGGCCCCAGTACTGCCGGTAAGGACTCATAAACCCCAGCTACGTCACGCACCAACACCGGTAAGGCTTCGGCAGGCATCCGGGTCAGTCCCATCTTATACGGCGGCGTGCGAAAGGCACATCCGACCACCTCCCCGCCTTCCTCCAAAGACGCGAGATAGATTGGCTGCTCGTATCCATCCGTGGAACGGATCAGACTACGAGCAAGGCCGAGGATCAGGTTGTGCTCGGCTTCAGCCTGGAGCAGCCAGGCTTCCGCCCTCTGTAGAAAAGCTGCCGGATCGGAATGTCTCCGCACGTGGATCATGGTGTTCAGCAGAAGTCGGAGTGTACGCCGTTGCGACTTGAGCGCATACGACAAGCGCTCCTGTAAGTTGTACGACCGAGGGGCGTCGCCCGAAATGCTTACGACTGGCGTTTTGCCGCACAATCTGTATCTTGTCGCGCTCACACCCACCCCTTTCGATCTATGTCCGTTACCCCCCGCCTGAACCGTCTCTTCGCCGCCGACGGCAAGTGTTTCGACGTGGCTATCGACCACGGCTTCTTTAACGAACGCTCGTTTCTGGGCGGCATCGAGGACTTGAAAGCCGCCGTGGAGACGGTCGTATGGGCCGCGCCGGATGCGGTGCAGCTCACGCCCGGGCAGGCGCGGCTGTTGCAAGGGATACGGGGGCCGTCGAAGCCCGCGCTGGTGCTACGGACGGACGTGGCGAACGTGTACGGGTCCTCCCTGCCCCGCTACCTGTTCAGCCAGCGCATCGACGGCGCCGTGGAGACGGGCATTCGGCTCGATGCCGCCTGTGTAGTCGTGAACCTGCTGCTGCTGCCGGAA
>DASSAV010000524.1:0-10852 GCA_035699265.1 Rhodothermales bacterium | reverse complement strand
ATGGTGCTCTCTGCCGAGATGCGGCTCGCGGCGCCACCGATGTGGAAGGTACGGAGCGTAAGCTGGGTACCAGGCTCGCCGATGGACTGGGCGGCTACGACGCCGACGGCCTCGCCGGGCTCGACCAGGCGACCCGTAGCGAGGTTACGGCCATAGCAGAGGGCGCAGGCGCCCCGGCGCGATTCGCAGGTCAACACCGAGCGGATTTCCACCTCTTCGATGGACGTTTCCGCGATGAGACGCGCTTTGTCCTCGTCGATGAGTTCGTTTGCCGCGACGATCTGGTCACCCGTAAGCGGGTCGAACACGTCGTGCACGGATACGCGCCCGAGGATACGGTCGGCCAGCGGCTCCACGATGTCCTCGTTGTCCTTGAGCGCCGAGATCTTGATGCCACGGAGAGTACCGCAGTCGTGCTGGATGATGGTCACGTCCTGCGCGACGTCTACCAGACGTCGCGTGAGGTAGCCCGCATCCGCCGTCTTGAGCGCCGTATCGGCCAGGCCCTTACGGGCGCCGTGCGTCGAGATGAAGTACTCGAGGACGGAGAGGCCTTCTTTGAAGTTCGAGATGATCGGGTTCTCGATGATCTCGCCTGCGCTGCCGACGAGGCTCTTCTGCGGCTTGGCCATGAGGCCGCGCATGCCGCCGAGCTGGCGGATCTGCTCTTTAGATCCGCGAGCGCCGGAGTCGGCCATCATGTAGATGGCGTTGAAGCCGTCGCGGTCGTTTTTGAGGGTTTCAAAGAGCACCTCGGAGACGCGGTTGTTCGTGCGCGTCCAGATGTCGATGACCTGGTTGTAGCGCTCGTTTTCCGTAATGAAGCCCATCGAGTAGTTCGCACGGGCTTTCTCGACCTCCTTGCTGGCCTCCTCGATCAGCGTTTCCTTGGCATCGGGAATGACGATGTCGGACAGCGAGAACGTCAGGCCGCCGAGCGTTGCAAACTGGAAGCCCAGGTTCTTGATGTCGTCCAGGAAGGCGGCGGTGGACGCCATGCCCGTGACCTTGAAGACGCGCGAGATGATCGCGCGAAGGTTCTTCTTTGTGAGCACCTCGTTGATGTAGCCGACCTCTTTCGGTACGACCTCATTGAAGAGGACGCGGCCGACGGTCGTTTCCATCATCTCGCCGGAATCGAGACGTACGGTGACCTTGGCGTGCGTGCCGACGGCGCGCTGGTCGTGCGCCTGGCGCACTTCGGCCGGGCTGGAGAAGCGCATGCCTTCTCCCTTGACGCCTGCCGTTGCCTTGGTGAGGTAGTAGAGGCCGAGCACCATGTCCTGGCTCGGAACAGCGATCGGACCGCCGTGCGCCGGGCTGAGGATGTTGTGGCTGGCAAGCATGAGGAGCATGGCTTCCAGGCACGCCTCGTTGCTCAGCGGCACGTGAACGGCCATCTGGTCGCCGTCGAAGTCGGCGTTGAAGGCTGTCGTGACGAGGGGATGAAGCTGGATGGCTTTCCCCTCGATCAGGACGGGCTGGAACGCCTGAATGCCGAGGCGGTGCAGGGTCGGGGCGCGGTTCAGGAGCACCGGGCGCCCGTCGATCACCTTCTCCAGGATGTCCCATACGTCGGCGGTTCGGCGGTCGACTACCTTTTTGGCACTCTTGACCGTCTTCACGATGCCGCGCTCGATGAGCTTACGGATGATGAACGGCTTAAAGAGCTCGACGGCCATCTCCTTGGGGAGGCCGCACTGATGCAGTTCCAGTTCGGGGCCGACGACGATGACCGAACGGCCGGAATAATCGACACGCTTGCCGAGCAGGTTCTGGCGGAACCGGCCCTGTTTGCCCTTCAGCATATCTGAAAGGGACTTCAGCGCGCGGTTGGAGTCGGACCGGACGGCATTCGCCTTACGGCTGTTGTCGAACAGCGAGTCGACAGCTTCTTGCAGCATGCGCTTCTCGTTCCGCAGGATGACCTCCGGCGCCTTGATGTCGATGAGGCGTTTGAGGCGGTTGTTGCGGATGATAACGCGACGGTAGAGGTCGTTCAGGTCGCTCGTGGCGAACCGGCCGCCTTCCAGGGGTACGAGCGGGCGCAGTTCCGGCGGAATCACGGGAACGACGCGCAGCACCATCCACTCGGGACGGTTTTCCATCCGGCGGTTTGCATCGCGGAAAGACTCGACGACCTGCAGGCGCTTCAGCGCTTCTCCCTTGCGTTGCTGGCTCGTCTCGGTACGGACCTGTACGCGGAGGTCGACTGACAGCGTCTCGAGGTCGAGCCGTTTCAGGAGATCCTCCACGGCTTCGCCGCCGATCTTGGCGACGAACTTCTCCGGATCGCCCTCGTCCAGCCGGTTGTTGTCCTCTCGGATCTGGTAGAGGATATTGAAATACTCATCCTCTGTGAGCAACTGGTTCGGTTCCACCCCGAGGGCAGCGGCACTGCCGGGCTGGATCACGACGTAACTCTCGTAGTAGACGATTTTCTCGAGATCCTTCGACTTGATCCCGAGGAGGTGTCCGATTTTGTTCGGGAGCGTCTTGAAGTACCAGATGTGGACGACGGGCACACTCAGCGTGATGTGGCCCATGCGTTCACGGCGCACCGATTTCTGCGTGACTTCGACGCCGCAGCGGTCGCAAATGATGCCTTTGTAACGGATGCGCTTGTACTTACCGCAGTGGCATTCCCAGTCTTTAACGGGGCCGAATATCTTCTCGCAGAAGAGACCGTCCTTCTCCGGCTTGAACGACCGGTAATTGATCGTCTCAGGCTTGAGCACCTCGCCGAAACTCCGCTCCAGGATACTCTCAGGAGAGGACAGGCTGATGGTCATCCCGGTAAACGCTTTCTTCGCTCTCTGCGTTTTAACGTAAGCCATATTTCAATTTTGGATTTTGGATTCGAGGATTCTGGATTCGGGGTTCTGGACCGGCCGAGCCTAGCGGCCCAGCCGATCCAAAATCCAAAATCTAAAACCCAAAATTAGTCCAGCTTGACTTCGAGGCCGAGGCCTTGTAGCTCGCGAACGAGCACGTGGAAGCTCTCGGGCACGTTCGGTTCGGGCATGTTCTCGCCCTTGACGATAGCCTCATACGCCTTGGACCGGCCCTGCACGTCGTCCGACTTGTAGGTCAGCATCTCTTGAAGCGTGTTGGCCGCGCCGTAGGCGTAGAGCGCCCACACCTCCATCTCGCCGAGCCGCTGGCCGCCGAACTGCGCCTTTCCACCCAGCGGCTGCTGGGTGATGAGGCTGTAGGGGCCGATACTCCGGGCGTGGATCTTGTCTTCCACGAGGTGGCTCAGCTTGAGCATGTAGATGTAGCCGACGGTCGTCTTCTGGTCGAACTGATCGCCCGAGCGGCCGTCGTAAAGCTGCGTGCGGCCGTCGACCGGCAGGCCCGCATCCTCGAGCGCCTTCGCGATGTCCTCCATGGTGGCGCCGTCGAAGATCGGGGTAGCGAACTTGCGCCCGAGCTGCTTGCCGGCCCAGCCGAGCAGGGTCTCGTAGATCTGCCCGAGGTTCATGCGCGAGGGCACGCCGAGGGGGTTGAGCACGATGTCGACCGGCGTGCCGTCCTCCAGGAACGGCATATCTTCGACGGGGACGATTTTTGCCACGACGCCTTTGTTGCCGTGGCGGCCGGCCATCTTATCACCCACCTGGATCTTGCGCTTGCGGGCGATATAGACTTTGGCAAGCTGCACGATGCCGGGCGGCAGTTCGTCGCCCATCTGCACCTGATGTTTCAGGCGCTTGGCGTCTCCCTGAATCCGATTGTTGAGGTTCTGGTAGTTGCGCAGCAGCCGCTTCACGCGCCGGTTGGCGTCGGGGTCCTGCACGAAATCGTACGCCGGGTTGAACGAGGCAGGCGACATGTCGGCGAACGCCTCGCGGGTGAACTTGGCGCCTTCCGACAGGATGACGCGGCCCTCGCGGTCCTCCACGCCGGCCGAAACCTGGCCCTCGGTGATTCGGAAGAACTTGTCCCAGAATCTCCGGTTGAGGTCGTTGATTTCGGATTCCTGCTTGCTCTCGATCTCCGCCATGCGCTGCTGTTCCTGCTTCTTGGCAGCCGGATCGAGCTTGCGGCGGCTGAAGAGCTTCGTATCAATGACGACGCCCTTCATCCCTGGAGGCGCCTTCATAGAGGCGTCTTTCACGTCTCCCGCCTTGTCGCCGAAGATGGCGCGGAGGAGTTTTTCTTCCGGCGTGGGGTCCGTTTCACCCTTCGGCGTGATCTTGCCGACGATGATGTCCCCCGCCTTGACTTCAGCGCCGATCCGGATGATGCCGCGCTCGTCGAGATCCTTGGTGGCCTCCTCGGAGACGTTCGGGATCTCCCGCGTCAACTCTTCCTCACCGCGCTTGGTGTCGCGGACCTGAAGCTCAAACTCCTCGATGTGGACAGACGTGTAGACGTCCTCCGATACGAGGCGCTCCGAGAGGATGATGGCATCCTCAAAGTTGTATCCGCGCCAGGGCATGAAGGCCACGAGGACGTTCTTCCCGAGCGCGAGATCGCCCTTGTCGGTAGAGAATCCATCCGTGAGGACGGTTCCGTTTTCGACGCGCTGGCCGACCTGGACGATCGGCTTCTGATTGACGCTCGTATCCTGGTTCGTCCGGCGGAACTTGGTCAGCGAGTACGTCTTGACCGGCTCCTCGAACGACACGTCGGCGTCATCCGCACCCTGATCGTAGCGTATCGTGATCCTGCTGGCATCGACGTACTCGACCACACCCGGGCCTTCTGCCCAGAGGACGGCGCGCGAATCACGGGCCACGCGGGCCTCGAGGCCGGTGCCTACGAGCGGCGCCTCGGAGACCATGAGCGGCACGGCCTGGCGCTGCATGTTCGAGCCCATCAGAGCCCGGTTGGCATCGTCGTGTTCCAGGAAAGGAATGAGGCTCGCCGCCGGTGAGACGATCTGATTCGGCGAGATGTCCATGAACTGGATCTTCGCCGGCTCGATGATCGGAAAGTCACCACGGAAGCGGCACTTCACATAGCTCGACTTGAAGCGGCCCTTCGGGTCGATCTGGGCATTTGCCTGTGCGATGATCGCGTCGTCCTCTTCCTCCGCGGAGAGATACTGGATCTGATTCGTCACGACGCCCTTCTTGACCACACGATACGGCGTCTCAATGAAACCGAAGTCGTTGATCTTGGCGTGGACACAGAGTGACGAGATGAGCCCGATATTGGGGCCTTCCGGTGTTTCAATCGGGCAGAGGCGGCCGTAGTGCGTGTAGTGTACGTCGCGCACCTCGAAGCCTGCACGCTCCCGCGTGAGGCCTCCCGGACCCAGCGCCGACATGCGGCGCTTGTGCGTCAACTCAGCCAGCGGGTTGGTCTGGTCCATGAACTGGCTGAGCTGGTTGGTCCCGAAGAACGTGTTGATCACGCTGGAGACCGTGCGCGCGTTGACGAGATCCTGCGGGGTGAAGTTCTCTGCATCGCGCAGATTCATCCGCTCCTTGATGGTGCGGGCCATGCGCGCGAGGCCTAGCGAGAACTGCGCCGCCAACTGCTCCCCGACCGTGCGGACGCGGCGGTTGCCGAGGTGGTCGATGTCGTCCACCACGCTCTTGCCGTTCTGCAGGTTGATGAGCTCGCGGATGATGGCGATGATGTCGCCGGGCGTGAGCGTGAGCGTGTCCAGCGCCTCGTCGATGTGGAGACGCTTGTTCAGGCGGTAACGCCCTACCTCGCCGAGGTCATATCGTTTTTCACTGAAGAAGAGCCGGTCCAGCACACCGCGCGCGGTGTCGAGGTCGGGCGCTTCGCTGCCGCGGAGCTGAAGGTAGAGGTACTGGAGGGCCTCTTCAGCCGTGTGTGTGGGATCCTTGCGGATGGTATTCAGCAGAGAGCTTTTGTCGAGGGACTCCTCGTCATCGTTCTCGCGGACCAGAAAGATCTTGGTGACCCCCGCTTCCTGGAGCACGTCGAAGTCTTCGGCTTTCATCTCGCGTTCGGCAGGGAGAAGCACTTCGCGCTCCTTCCGCTCTTCCACCACCTCGCCGGTGTCTTCATCGACGACCTCGACGGTGCGTTCGACGGTGACACTGGCCGCCAGGCGACGGCCGACGACGGCCTTGAACGCGGCGGCTTTAGTCACGTCGTAGGCATCGGCCAGGTCGAATATCCGCACCAATTCCTCGTTGGTCGAGAAGCCGAGCGCACGCAGGAGCGTGGTCACAGGAAGCTTCTTTTTCCGATCGATGTACGCCCACATGACGTTGCTAACGTCCGTGGAGAACTCGATCCATGAACCACGAAACGGGATGATACGGGCCGAGAACAGCTCCGTGCCGTTGGGGTGCACACTTTGCCCGAAGAACACGCCCGGGCTGCGGTGCAACTGCGAGACGACGACGCGTTCGGCGCCATTAACGACGAACGTACCTCGCTCGGTCATAGCGGGGAGATTGCCCAGGTATACTTCCTGCTCGATGGCTTCCTCCGCTTCATCCTCATCCTCGTCTTCACGGCTGGAGAGGCGCAGTTTCGCCTTGAGCGGCACGGAGTACGTGAGCCCCTGCGCGATGCACTCGTCTATGGAGTGTTTGGGCGCATCCAGACCGTAATAGATGAATTCCAGCGTATAGCGCTCGCGGCTGTCCTGGATCGGAAAATGCTCCTTGAAGACGGCCTGGAGTCCGATGTCCTCACGCTCTTCGGGCGGGACGTCGTCTTGTACAAAATCTTGAAACGATTTAAGTTGAACGTCCAGAAAATCAGGGTAGTCCTGAACGGGAGCGGTCCGGGCGAACGTGGCACGGCCGTCACCGTCGAGAGAATAACCATTGAGATTCGGCATAAGCTGATGGGCTACCGTTTTGGTGGCTTTTGCCGTTGAGGTGGGAAGCCCGCCCATTCCGCATTAGCAGCTTGGGCGAAGTGCATCAGGTACTTTACGACCTTCCCACAGGGTTGTTTCGCAGCCTCCGGGCCGCATCACCCGATAGGCTTTTCCTTTATCATAGCTAGAAGCAGCGGAAGCCGACCCCAGAATTAGGGGTCGGCTCCTGCTTCGTCAGCCGGTTTTGGCCGTGCGCGCCGGGCGCGTTTTCCCCAGGCCGGGGGGTAGACTTAGCGTCAAATCGTTTACTTCAACTCGACTTCGGCGCCTGCGCCTTCGAGCTTTTCTTTGAGGGATTGTGCCTCGTCCTTTGAGACGGCATTCTTGATGGTGCTCGGGGCGCCATCGACGAGATCCTTGGCCTCTTTCAAGCCGAGGCCGGTGATTCCACGGACTTCCTTGATGACGGCGATCTTGTTGCCGCCGACGGCCTTGAGGATCACGTCGAATTCGGTCTGCTCCTCGGCGACTGCTGCGGCGCCGTCGCCGCCGGCTGCACCGGGCGCTGCGACTGCAACTGCTGCGGCCGCTGGCTTAATCCCGTACTCTTCTTCGAGCACCTTGGCCAGGTCGCTGGCTTCCTTGATCGTCAAGTTGACGAGTTGCTCTGCAATCTTGTTGATGTCTGCCATGTCCTTTGTGTTCTCCCGCAGCGGTCTTCGCACCGTGCCGGTGCTGCGCTGCACATTAAGGGTTTATGTATGAGTGCGTTCGAGTGTTCACGCGTTACCGTGTTCAAGCGTTTGAGCGGTGACGAGTTCGAGGATCACAAATGCGGCCTGAATACACCAACACCCGAACACCTGAACACTTCTGATCAGCCTTCTCGTTCGGAGATGGTCTGGAGGGCGGCGGCCAGCGTACCGCCGGGGGCTGTGACCGCGCCGACGATGTTGGCTGCCGGAGAGAGGAGCAACCCGACGATGTCGCCGAGGATGTCCTGCCTGGATTTCAGCTTTGTGAGTTCCTCAAGGGAACCGCCGTAGACGGCCCCATCCACGTACGCCGCTTTGAGTTCGGGGCGCCCCAGGTTGTTGTCGTCAAGGAACTTCTTGATGACGCGGGCTGGTGCGGCGGGCTCTTCCGCGAAGGCAACGCCGGTGGGGCCGTTCAACTGATCGAAAATCTCGTCGTACCCGCCCAGGCGCTGCATCGCCAGGCGAACGAGAGTGTTTTTGAGGACTTTGAACTCGATGTCGGCCTCACGGAACCGGCGGCGCAGCTCATTCGACTGGGCGACCGTGAGTCCTATGGGGTTCGTCAGATATACAGTCGTCGAGCCCTGGAGCCTTCCAGCGATCTCGTCGATGATTTCGGATTTTTGATCTTTCGTAAGTGGCATAGCACTACCTCACACGCTAACAACTGTTGCACCCGTGTTGTAAGACGGGCTTCCTGTTTACCGCACCGTAGTCAGCACGACGTTGCGATCGATCGGCACGCCCGGACCCATGGTCGTAGACAGTGTGATCGAGCGGACGTAGACGCCTTTAGCGGAGGACGGGCGCAAGCGCATGACTTCTTTCAGAAAGGCATCTGCATTTTCCCGGATCTGATCCTGGCTGAAGGAAGACTTTCCGATGGACGAGTGCAGGTTCCCGTTCTTATCCACGCGGAAGTCGATCTTACCCGCCTTGACCTGGCGAACCGCTTCGGCCACGTCCATCGTGACCGTGCCGCTCTTCGGGTTCGGCATTAGACCGCGCGGACCGAGCACGCGGCCCAGGCGGCCGACCTGGCCCATCACGTCCGGCGTGGCGATCACGACGTCGAAGTCCGTCCAGCCTTCATTCTGGATGCGGTCGACGAGGTCGTTCAGGCCGACGAAGTCCGCGCCGGCGTCGCGCGCTTCGCCCTGTTTGCCCTCGTTTGCGAGTACGAGAACGCGCACCGTCTTACCGGTGCCGTGGGGCAATGCTACAGTACCCCTCACCATCTGGTCGGCGTGGCGCGGATCGACTCCGAGCTTGAGGTCGATGTCGACCGACTCGTCGAACTTGGCCGTGGAGACCTGCTTTACGAGCTGCGACGCCTCGTCCAGATTGAACGGGCCCCCGGCCTCATTTACCTGCGCTACTGCCTGCTTGTAGCGTTTTCCGTGTTTCGGCATTGCATGTGGCAAGCTATGCGGTGCTGACGCACACGGATGTGTGCTCCCGCTGGTTGTTCATTGTGGATTTTAGATTCAAGAAAGCTTTCTCACGAATCCAAAATCTAAAATCCGCAATCCAATGTTACTGCGGTCTCTTTTCGACCGTGATGCCCATGGAGCGGGCGGTGCCTGCTACCATGGATGCGGCGGCCTCTTCGGTGTGGCAGTTGAGATCCTGCATCTTCTGCCGCCCAATCTCCAGGCATTGATCCCATGTCACCGTCCCGACCTTATTGCGGAGCGGGTCGGCCGCGCCGCTCTCGATCCTGGCTGCTTTCTTTAGCAGGATCGGCGCCGGCGGGCTCTTGACGAGGAATGTGAACGACTTGTCGGAAAAGACCGTGATGACGACCGGAAGGACGAGGCCCATACGATCCTGCGTGGCAGCATTGAACTGCTTGCAGAACTCCATGATGTTCACGCCCTTCTGGCCGAGCGCCGGACCGATCGGCGGCGCCGGGTTGGCCTGTCCGGCCTTGATCTGCAGCTTGATGTAGCCGTCTATCTTCTTTGCCATAAGTGCATCCTGCGGTTCAAGCGCCCGGGGACGGGCTCCCGCTCTTAATCAGCTCGCGCTGCTGCGAATAAAGGGAAAGCTTAGTAGTATGCAATGGTCCCGGTATAAGTTCCAGGAACTTCAGCTTTCGTGTTCTACCTGGAGATAGTCCAGTTCGAGTGGAGTTTTCCGACCGAAGATGGACACCATCACCTTCACCTTCATCTTATCCGGGTACACCTCTTCAATGAAGCCGGTGAAGTTGTTGAAGGGGCCGTCGACGACCTTGACCGCATCGCCTGGTTTGAACGGAATCTCGGGCTGTTCACCGGCCTCGCGAGCTTCGTCCATTTTGCCCATGATCCGGTTGACCTCGTCGGGGCGCAGCGGCGTTGGCTGGTCGCCCGTCGTGAGGAAGCCGACGACAGACGGCACGTTGGAGATGACGTGCTGCACTTCGTTGTCCAGCACGGCATTAATGAGGATATAGCCGGGAAAGAAGGTCTTCTCGCGCGTGCGCTTTTTCCCGCTCCGCATTTCAAAGACGGTCTCTGTCGGGATAACGACTTCGCCCAACTTATCGGCGATGCCAAGCCGCTCGGACTCCCGCTCCAGGTACTGTTTCACCTTCTTCTCGTGACCCGAGAAGGTGCGGAGCACGTACCATTTGCGGATGTCGTGTTTCTTCTTGATGATCATAGCAGCTTTATCCGACATATGCGCCTGTCCGAACGGGCTCAGGTATAAATGAAACCCAGCACGAAGCTGATGAAGCGGTCCGCTCCGAAGATGAAGACCCCGATCAACAGGGTACCGATGAGCGTAACGACCGTGTTGTCGATCAACTCACTCTGCTTCGGCCAGTTGACCTTGCGCATCTCCTTGATGACTTCGTCGATGTAGGCCTTGATTTTGTTCATTGCGTTCAATCGTTAAATACCGCATCGAGCCTTGATTGGCTCTCGGGGCGCAAAGATCGCGTCCCTGAGCACGGGCGGCAGGACTCGAACCTACAACCTGCGGTTTTGGAGACCGCTGCTCTGCCAATTGAGCTACGCCCGTGGGCCGATTTTGGATTTTAGATTCTTGATTTCGGATTTGAGGAGCACGTCGCTCTGAATCCAGAATCGGCAATCCAAAACCCAAAATAGTTTAGTCCAATATTTTGGAAACGACGCCCGCGCCGACGGTGCGCCCGCCCTCCCGGATGGCGAAGCGCAGCCCCTGCTCCATCGCCACTGGCTGGATGAGCTGCACCTTGAAGCTCGTGTTGTCCCCCGGCATCACCATCTCGACCCCTTCCGGCAGCTCGATGTCTCCCGTCACGTCCGTCGTCCGAAAGTAAAACTGCGGCCGGTAGCCCTTGAAAAATGGCGTGTGA
>DASSAV010000523.1:0-6015 GCA_035699265.1 Rhodothermales bacterium | reverse complement strand
GGGTCTGATGAGCGACGTGGTAAGCTGGTACAATGTCCGCGCGCTGCCCAAACGCATCCTCATCGACCGCGAAGGCAACATCGTCAGCAACTACGAAGGCCCCTATCTCCGGAATATCGTGCAGGAGTTCTCCGCCCTGCTTGACCGGGAGGGCTGATTGAAGCTTGCTCGTGCCACGTGCCCGCCCGATGCCCTACATTCCTTCTATGGACACCGGGAACATCGCGGCTGCAATCGTCAACTACGGGACGCCCCGGCTCACACGGATGGCGGTCTGGTCGCTTCGCACGGCCTACCCGGACCTGCCCATCGTCGTGGTCGAGAACGGCTCGCCGGATGACTCGGCGGAGGTACTGAGACAACTTCGAGATGAGGCCGGGCACTTGACCGTGCTCGAGTCCGACCGCAACCTCCATCACGGCCCCGGCCTCGACCTCGCCATCCGGCACATTGACACGGCGTGGGTACTCCTGTTCGACTCCGACTGCATCCTCTACCGGGGCGGCCTGCTCGAAGCTATGCTGGCGGAATCACCGGATGCTTACCTGATCGGGGAACGGCTCCAAGTAGACGAGTTGGGGTATGGGGCCTCTTCCGACAGTGACGGCCCGCTCCACCCGTACGTCCACCCCAAATGCGCCCTCGTGCGCCGCTCCGAATACCTGGGGCTGCCGCCTTTCGAGAAGCACGGGGTTCCCTGCCTACGCAACCAGATAACTGCGGCGGAGAAGGGCCACGCGATCACCCATTTCCCCGTAGCCGATTACGTATACCATATTGGCCGTGGAACCGCCGGGACGTATGGATACAATCTCGGGTTGAAGGGAATGCTCTGGGAGATCCGGCACAGATTCAGGCGCTGAACGAGGATCGCAGCTTCCCGAATCGCTCAATGCTTGCGCAGCAAATACACGTCCTGTCGCAGGTGCACCGACGGACGACCTTCCACGAAATCTACGAGGTCGAACCCGTCGAGCAGTTCGGTTTCCACAAACACTCGCGATTCGTAAGTAGAGCACAGGTTCTCGCCAGCTACCTGCGGGAAGGTGACGACGAGTTGGCCCGCCTCGAAAGCGGCCTTATGTGTTTCACTCAGGCCAGAAGTTAGCGGCCTGCCATGCGTCGTCACGTATAGTAACCCTTCCGGCTTTAGTACACGATGCAACTCTGCCATCCATTCGTGCTGGAGTGCTTCCGTCAGATGGGTGAGGACAGATCGGGCATAGATGAAATCGAATGTCTGCCCCTCGTACGGCAATGGGGGATGCAGTGCATTCGTCGTAAATCGGGCAAACCCGAGGCTTTGCTGACACCAGGCGATGAGATGTGGGTTGTAGTCGGATCCATGTAGCCGTGTCAGTACCTGGTGGAGGTGCCGGATGAGCCGCCCGCATCCGCATCCAAAGTCCAGAACAGATTCAAAGTCGCCGACCTCATACCCGTTCCGGGCCAGGATGCCGCGCATGTCTTCCACGATGCGGGCTCCCGAATCCAGATAGACGGCCGCCCACCTGCACCCAATCACGTCGAATATGAGTTCGGGAGGAGGCAACGGAAGGTCATCCGGCGGCGAAAAGAGGCGGCTACGGAGCTCGCGGGCCAGAATGGACGGAGAGGCGGTCCGTATGTTGAAATAGAGGTGCTGTGCGGGCTCGAGAACACCCATCCCGTCGAGGACTGTCTTTACGGCTTTCTTCATTGCTTTTGCTTCAGGCTGGACACGAACCTACAGGATGCCGGCAGAAAATGCGAGCAACGGCAGGAAGCGAAGAATTAAAGAATCGAAGGGAGCTTTCCGGGTAGTGTTGGTGCTTACAGCCGTACTTTCGTAGGCTCAGGATTCACATAACCACTTCCCCATCCGACATGGACATGCTGATCGCCGGTAACTGGAAGATGAATACGGATCTCGACGGCGCCGTCGAGCTCGCCCAGGAGATCGTCGGGGGCATGGCCTACACGGGGCACGTCCAGGTGGCGATCTGCCCGCCTTTCCCCATGCTGGGCGCCGTCAACCGTATCGTGCGCGAGACACCAGTCCTCCTGGGAGCGCAGAACATGTTCTACGAGGACGAAGGCGCCTACACCGGCGAAGTGTCCGCCCCGATGCTCCGCGCCATCGGGTGCGAGTACGTGATCCTCGGCCACTCGGAGCGCCGCCAGTATTTCGGAGAAACGGACGAGGGGGTGAATAAAAAGGCCAGAAGGGCGCTGGAGCACGGGCTGAAGCCCATCGTCTGTATCGGCGAAACGCTGGAACAGCGCGAGGCCGGAAAGGAGCGGGAAATCGTGAAGGAGCAGCTCCAACGGGGACTGGACGGCGTCTCCATCACGTCGGCCGATGGACTGGTCATCGCCTACGAGCCGGTGTGGGCCATCGGCACGGGCCGGAACGCCACGGCGGAGCAGGCGCAGGAAATGCACGGCTACATCCGCGAATTGCTGCGCGGCCAGTTCGGCGACACGATTACGCCCGAGATGCGGATCCTGTACGGCGGCAGCATGAAGCCGGGCAACGCGAAAGAGCTTCTGGCCCAGCCCGACGTGGACGGCGGCCTCGTGGGGGGTGCAAGCCTGAAGGCCGGCGACTTCCTCTCCATCGTCCGCTCTGCCGTTGAGATCGCGCAGTAGACCGATACGCTTCTACCACACTGTCATGGAAGCCTTTGCATTATGGCACCGGCATTGAGGCCCCGTTTATGTCATGCTGAACTCGTTTCAGCATCTCTGCTGCCCTGACATCAAGATCCCGAAACAAGTTCGGGATGACATTCTACTATTCCGGGAGGGTAACGGTGTCCGGCACGACGGCGGCGCCGGGGAACCGCAGCAGGATGTAGGCGGCTGCCTCCTGGGCCTCGTCCCGCGAGGCGAAATTGCCCACGCGGACGCGGTAGTAGGGCTGCCGGTAAAGGATGTAGACCGGGGCGTCCTGCTGTTTGAAGAACGCCGGAGCGCCGGGCAGGCCGGCCTGTTCCCGCCACCACACCATGGCCTCGTTCACCGCCGCGTCGGCCGCATCCTTATCCTGCGTCTGTGTGAGCTGGATACGATAGCCCCGAACCGTCTGCGCCAGGCCCGCATCGGCACGGCCCTGCATCAGCGCCTCGGGCACGTCGTGATGGATCGCGCTGTCGGCGGCGGCCTCTTCGTAGGGGGCGGGGTCGAAATCCTCATAGGCCGCGTGGTTGATGACCTGCGCCCGCTCCTCCTCGGCCTCTTTCTCCGGCGTTTCCGTGCGGGTCGGGCTTGTCGTTCGGGAGCTGGCACACGCGGCGAGCAGAAGAGAACAGGCTAGGATCAGAGCGGCGGAACGCATAGGGCAAACGAGGTTCGATGATGTGCCCAGTCTAGCTCCAGAGCGACCGTTTGTTCCAGTCCCGGCCCGAATCTCCTGCTCGTTCTAATAGCGATCCTCCCCTACCCTGCCGGTCACGATGGCTACCGACGCACTGGCGCCGATGCGGTCGGCCCCGGCTGCAACCATCGCCTGCGCGTCTGCGAGGGTACGGATCCCGCCGGACGCTTTTACGCTGAGCCGGTCGCCGACTGTCCGCCGCATCAGGGCCACGTCCGCGGCCGTGGCGCCGCCTTTTGAGAAGCCGGTGCTGGTCTTGACGAAGTCGGCCCCCGCCCGCTCCGCCAGCCCGCAGGCCGTCACCTTCTCGTCGTCCGTAAGCAGGGCCGTTTCCAGAATTACCTTCACGAGCACCTGGCCTTCTACCGTGCGCACGTGCGGCGGCGCAATCGCTCGCACGGCTTCCACTACGGTCCGAATCTCGTCTTCTACGTACGTGTACCGGCCGCTTTTCAGCATCCCCACGTTGAGTACCACATCCACTTCGGCCGCTCCGTCCCCTACCGCGCGCGCAGCTTCCTCAGCCTTTAGCTCCGGCACGTTCGCACCGAGCGGGAAACCTATCGCCGCGCAAACACCGATGGCTGTGCCAAGCAGTAGATCGTAGGCCAGCGGAACGTAACACGGGTTGATGCAGACTGTCGCGAAGCCATACTGGCGGGCCTCGTCGCAGAGCCGCCGCACGTCCGCCTCGGTCGTCTCCGGCTTCAGCGCCGTATGATCGATCCTCCGGGCCAGCTCCCGCGCCGCTTCAGGAACCGGTGTAAGCTCGTCGCCTTGCATGGGTCGGTTTCAAGCAGGTTGAACGTGTTGATACGTACGCGGCAGTACCACCTCGCGATTCAACCCTCCCAAAACGTCACAGGGACACGAATTGATCGTGTCCCTGCAGTACGAGGTCCGAATGAGCTGTTTCGTTTGGGGCTGCGGTTGTGTTGGGGATGTGCTTTCCTGGGGAATGGGAGTGAGGGTGAGAGGGGGTTTGTTCTTATTTTATGATTTTGATGGACTTATAACAAATCCGGTAGATCAGTGCTCATTTGAATCTTTGAATCCACCACCCCTGTATTTTACTTCGTGAGTCGCTTCGCTCGTCTCCTGCGGTCAGTCGCTACGCTCGTGTCCTCCTGTCCAGGAGGGGCGCTTCTTGGGCTTTTACCATTCTGAAAGCAATTAAGCGGACCTGGTAAAATTCCACCTCATCTATTTCGAGCGGATCAGTTATACACGCGCGCGGTGGCTTCGTCCAGGTTGTAGCGCTTGCGCTTGTCCCAGAGGGTCTTCTTTGAGATGCCCAGGAGTTGCGCCACGTCGCCGTAGCTGGTGCGGCTGCGCTGGAGGATGTGCCTGATGTAGGCGCACTCCAGTTCCTCCAACGAACCGCCCGCCTCGAAGCGGAACAGGTCGTCCGAATAGTTTTCCTCCTCCAGCTCACCGATCGTACCGAGTATGAGGTCGGGCGCATCGATGGACGAGTTCCTGGCAAAGATCATGGCCCGCTCCAGCACGTTGCGCAGCTCGCGCACGTTGCCCGGCCAGGGGTGCCCGATGAGCTTTTCCTCAGCGGCCGGTGTGAAGCCCTTTACGTCCCGGCCCAGCTCCCGGTTGAACGTCTTCACGATCTCCGCTGCGATCAATAGCAGATCCCGCCCCATCGTGCGTAGCGGCGGCAGGTGCATGTTGACGACGTTGATGCGGAAGAAGAGATCCTTCCGGAATTTCCGCGCCGCCACACTCTCTTCCAGATTCGAGTTCGTGGCGCAGAGGATGCGCGTGGTGACGCGCAGATCCTCCACCCCGCCCAGGCGGCGGAACGTGCGGCTCTCCAGGAACGAAAGCAGCTTCGCCTGGAGCGCGATGCTCATCGAGTCGATCTCGTCGAGAAAGACCGTCCCCCCGTCCGCCACTTCGAGCAGGCCGGGTTTGGATGCTCGGGCATCGGTGAAGGCGCCCTTCTCATAGCCGAACAGCTCGGCTTCCAGCAGGTTATCTGGCAGGGCGGCGCAGTTGATCTCCATGAACCGCCCCGCGTTGTAGACCGAATTGAAATGGATCGTCTTGGCGACGAGGTTCTTGCCCGTCCCGGTCTCGCCGCGGACCAGGACGATGGTGTTGGGCACGTCCCGCAGTGTCCGGATCGTCTCACGCACGCGGGCGACGGCGTCGCTTTCGCCGAGGATGCCCGTGATCGGGTAGGAAGCCCGCTGGGTGCTCTTGATCTCTTCCAGCTCCTGCTTCACGTCGTACAGCTCCAGCGCCTTGTTCAGGAGCGTGCGCATCTCCTCCAGGTTGACCGGCTTCTGCAGGTAGTGAAACGCCCCCAGCCGCATGGCCTCCACTGCCGTCTGCACGGACGAGTGGGCCGTCATGATGATGACCGGTATCGAGAGCTTTCGGTCTTTCAATGCCTCGATGAGCTCGATGCCGTTCAGGCCGGGCATCATCAGGTCGGTCAGGATGACGTCCGGCACCTCATTCTGGTCGATGCGCTCCAGCATCGGAATTGTGCTTACAAAAGGCTGGGCGTCGAAGCCGTCGCGTCGCAGCACGGTCGCAAACAGCTCCCCGAGTTTCGGTTCGTCGTCGACGATGTAGATCTTTTTCTTCACGGGATTCAGACGGGGGTTCGTGAACGGGTAGAATCGTAACGCCTCGCG
>DASSAV010000522.1:0-3719 GCA_035699265.1 Rhodothermales bacterium | reverse complement strand
GAGGCAAACCCCAGGGTGGAGCTGTGTTACCTGGACGGCGAGCACGATCAAGTCCGTATCACCGGGACCGCCGAAGTCGTAAAGGATCGTACGCTCCTGGACGAGATCTGGAACACAAACCCGCTACTGCGTCATTATCTAGGGTCCATCGACAACCCCGACCTGATCGTCTACCGCATCGTCCCGAACCGTGTTCGTTTTATGCGGGAATGGGCGCTCGACTACTTCGAGATACCCCTGGACAGCCTTCACACCTGAACCGACTCGGTGCATGACATGAAGCTTTCCGTGAAACGAGTTTACGACCCTGCGAGCCCCGGTGATGGGTTCCGCGTACTCGTAGACCGCCTCTGGCCGCGCGGCCTCTCGAAGGAAAAGGCGGACGTCGATCTCTGGATCAAAGAGATAGCACCGACAGACGCACTCCGCAAGTGGTTCGGACACGACCCCGAGCGGTGGGACGAGTTTAAGAAGCGCTACGCCGCTGAACTCGACGCCAATGCAGAGGCAGTGGATGAACTTCGCGAGCAGATCGGCAAGCGCCATGCTACCCTGCTCTTCGGCGCGAAGGATGAGGAACACAACAACGCGGTCATGCTGGCCGAGTACCTGACGGCGCACGCTCCCAAACCCGCATGAAGCGGCCCGCCTCCATCGGAAGGCACTGGATTCCGAAGGAGACCCTGTGGTCGCCCCTCGTCGTCGCAGCGGTCATGCTTGCTCCGGGACTGGTGGGACTCGCGTTCCACCGGCTGGTGCTTTTCCCGAGCCTGGGTCCGACCGCCCTCCTGATGGCCCACTTTCCGGACCACCGCACGACACGGTTCTACAACGTGGTGGTCTCCCACCTGCTGGGCCTCGGGTCCGGGTTCCTCGCCGTCATCGTCCTGGGCCTCCAGCATGCACCGTCCGTCGTCGACGCCAACCGAATTACCCTGGCCCGTGTGGTGGCCTGCATCCTCGCCATCGCGCTGGCGACCGGCCTGGAACTCGTGTTCGATGCCGTTCATCCGCCCGGCGCCGCTACGACGCTGCTCGTCGCACTCGGCACCTTCAAGCCTTCTCTTCGGGATACGGCAACGGTGATTGCGGGGGTGCTCATCGTCGCAGCTATCGGCGACGTGGCCCGGCGCGTCCGCCTCCGGCAGAAGGCGGCAGCCGCGCGCGCCGGGATTGAGGAATCGACCTTCGGTGAGGACGACTGCGTGTCGCCGTCCCTTCCGGAATCTACCCTTCCACGAAGAAATAGATCGTGAGGACCGTACCTACGATGAGCACGAACGTGCGAATGATTTGAGGATCGAGCCTGCGGGCAGTGGACGCACCGAGATAGCCGCCCGCCACGGCGCCGACGAGCATGACGAGTGCCTGCGGCCAGTACACCGTCCCGGCAAGAATGAAGGTGACGACCGCCGTTCCGTTGATGCAGGTCGCCAGCCAGTTCTTCAGGCCGTTCATCACCTGCACGTCCTCCATGCCGAACAGCGTCAGGGCGGCGAGCATGAGAATCCCGATCCCCCCGCCGAAGAACCCGCCGTAGATGGCAATGACGAGCTGGACGCCCAATACGAGGATCCGATGGAGGCGGCCACGAGATCCGGCCGCTCCTCCCTTCTCGCGGCGCATGCGGGCCACCAGCGGACTGCCGAAGGCAAAAACGACCGTAGCCGCGAGAAGCAGCCAGGGTATGAGCGCCCGGAACGACTCCTGGGACGTGCTCAGGAGCAGCCGCGCGCCCAGGAAGCCGCCCAGGATGCTGACGAGACTCAGCGGAACGATGCGCTTCCCCAATCCCAGCACCTCGCGGCGGTACGCAATGGTGCTGGCGACGGAGCCCGGCCAGAGCGCCACGGCAGACGTCGCGTTCGCCTGAATAGCCGGCACGCCCGTGAAGAGCAGGGTGGGGAAGGTCAGGAAGCTGCCGCCGCCTGCCACGGAGTTCAGCACACCGCCTCCAACGGCGGCAATGAAAAGGAACAGCGCATCGGGAACAGACATGAACAGATGATTCTCAGGAGGGCTTGGCGGCGGCTGTGTACTATGATACGTCCTGATGAGACACGGGCCCTTCAACACGAGATGAAAAGAAGCCCCTTCCGGTGTGCCTCTTCCCGTATCCGTCCTGCAAACACCCGATGTACTCTCAATCCGACTGGTGGTATATTGGGGTATGTTTCACAAGATCCACTGCCCCCACCCGCACCTTCGGACGCCATCCCCATATGCAGAACATCCGCGTCGCTTCCGTCCAGTTCCACCACGCCCCCGGAGACAAGGACCACAACCTCCAGAAGATCAATGCCTTCGTTGAGCAGGCGGCCGGGCGTGGCGTGAAGCTCATCGCTTTCCCAGAGATGTGCATCACGGGCTACTGGCACGTCCGAAAGCTTTCCCAGGAGGAGGTTCAGGCGCTGGCAGAGCCGGTGCCCTCCGGACCGTCGTCCCGCCGCCTCTTGGAACTGGCACGGGCGCACGACATGACGATCGGTGCGGGTCTGATCGAGCGGGGGAGGGATGGCGCGTTGTACAACGCTTACGTGGTGGCGATGCCCGACGGGCGCACGGCCTGCCACCGCAAGCTGCACACGTTTATCAGTGAGCACATGAGGTCCGGGGATTCATATACGGTGTTCGATCTCCCGCAGGGCGGCCGCGTGGGCGTGCTCACCTGCTACGACAACAACCTCATAGAGAACGCCCGGATCACGGCGCTCATGGGGGCGGAGATCCTGCTGGCGCCGCACCAGACGGGCGGCTGCCGCTCCCGCAGCCCGCGCGCGATGGGCGCCATAGACCCCGCACTCTGGGAGCGCCGAGACGAGGATCCCGAAGCTATCGAGCGGGAGTTCCGGGGCCAGAAAGGCCGGGGCTGGCTCATGCGGTGGCTTCCGGCCCGGGCGCACGACCACGGCATGTTCCTCCTCTTCAGCAACGGCGTCGGCGTGGACGATGATGAGGTACGCACCGGTAACGCCATGATCCTGGACCCCTATGGCGAGATCCTCGCCGAGACGGGCAAAGCAGACGACGATATAGTGATTGCCGACCTCGACGCGAGTCTTCTCCCCACCTCTTCGGGCCGCAGATGGCTCCAGGCACGCCGCCCCGAACTCTATGGACATCTCTGCATTTCCACTGGCGAGGAGCAGGAAACCCGAACTGTGCGCTTTGCCTGACGGACTTCACTGCACGTTCAGACTTGACGCGTCTCTAACACCCGTCGTTCGTCCCAATCCATCACCCACCTCCACCTTTACAGAACCACACCTTGAGCCTTTTCATTCGCAAATCGATTGACGAACTACGCGAGGACGCTTTCACGGAGAGCGAACATTCGCTCAAACGCGAACTCACCGCCGGCAGCCTGGTTTCGCTCGGCATAGGCGCTATCATCGGAACCGGCATCTTCGTGCTGACCGGTACGGCCGCCGCCCAGTACGCCGGGCCGGCCATCATCTACGCATTTATCCTGGCGGGGCTGGCCTCGCTCTTCGCGGGCCTCTGCTACGCGGAGTTCGCGGCCATGATTCCGATAGCGGGGTCGGCCTACACCTATGGGTATGCCACGCTCGGCGAGCTGGTCGCCTGGATCATAGGCTGGGATCTGATCCTGGAATACCTCTTCGGGGCCGCCACCGTCGCTGTCGGGTGGTCGGTGTACGTAACGTCATTCCTGCGCGACATCGGGATCCACCTCCCGACTGCGTTGATCAATGCAC
>DASSAV010000521.1:0-5231 GCA_035699265.1 Rhodothermales bacterium | reverse complement strand
GGTCGCCAAGGATAAGCCCTTCACAACCCCGGCAGGCACTTTCCGGTGTTACGTCTACAAATTCAGCTTTCTACCATCAGATGATGTAGCACAACCGTGGGACGTTTACAGATACTATGCACCGGATGTAGGGAACATTGTGGAGATTGTTACCGGCCATGACGATTCGACGTATGTAATTGCTCAGAGCATGCTGTACGAGTATCGAACGCATGCGAGAAAGAATTGAGCTTACTGTCTCAAAGCGAAATCTCAACGCCAATGCCAGAACATGACTCCACTTCCGGTCGCTCTCCGCCCATCGCGAAAAGCCGAGCGCCCCCGAGGGCGTTCGGCTCAGCAAAACAGCCCGGCCAGGCTTGGTCCTACTGACAACGAACTCGTCCACGGAGGCGCTCTTGGGTAATATACGCCTGAACGGGCGCCTCCGTCCCGCAGACTGGAAAAGTTTGCGGAATTCCCTCTGGAGATTTCTATGCCTACGTTTACCACTTCGCGGCGCATTGCTGCGCTGCTGCTCGCTTTTCTGTTCTCTTCCATCCCATACGTGGCGCCGAGCGCATCCGCGCAGGACATTGCCAACCTATTCGTTGGGACCACACCGGCGCTCAACGCCAAACAGACCCGGCATCTTGAGTTGATCTAGAAGCGGCCTTCTGCCTCAGACGTTCACATCGTTTCCATCCCGCAGGCCAAAGACTTGCTTGCATACAAGCAGCTCAGGATTGACCTGGGAACCGCCGGGAAAGTCATTGCTTCCTTCAAAAGGGGAGAGCAAAGGGGGCCGGGTAATCTTGAGTGGGTCGGCGGCTTGCCGGGTGAAGGCGATCATGTGGTGCTCACCGTGGTCGATGGCGACGTGACGGGGCTCATCCGTGCTGGCGGGACTACCTTCTCCATTGAGCCGCTAGGGCAGGGACTTCACGCGCTCACCCGGATCGATTACAGCAAAATGCCGCCGGATGAACCACCAGGCTTCGAAGAGAGTCTTCCGCAGGATACCGTTTCGAACTCGGCGACCTATCCTGATGAGAAAATCGGTGGACCAAGCAGTTCATTCACGATCACCACAGGGGCGGAGCCGGCCACAGCTAATCTCTTGACCGATCCGGTAATCGACGTATTGGTGGCCTATACTCCTGTCGCAGCGAGCGCGAGCGGCAATATCAGCAGTGTGATTCAGGGTTCGATCGACATCATGAACGATGGTTTCGACAACAGCAGTGTCCCCGCATCCGTGAACCTGGTACATCAGGTGCAGGTGACATATACCGAAACTGGTAGCTCACTTACAGACGTGAACAGGCTCCATGGCAGTACCGACGGCTACATGGATAATATCCATAGTCTGCGTAACCAGTACGGCGCTGATGTCGTTGTACTGATCCTGAGCTCTACGGATGCCTGCGGGCGCGTGTATGCTATCGGCGAAGGCGCGAGTTCAGCATTTGCAGTCGTGGAATGGAATTGCGCCGTCGGCAACTATTCGTTTCCACACGAGATAGGCCACCTGGCGGGTGCACGCCATGACAATGACGGCAATACAATTCCTTATGTATACGGCCACGGCTACGATTATGCTCCTGCGAACTGGCGGACAATTATGGCGACCGATCTCTCGCTTGACCGGATAAACTACTGGTCTAACCCGGACAAGACACTGGGCGGCGTTGCAATGGGTACTGCCAGTTACAACGACAACGTACACGTATGGGAGAACCGGGCAGGCACATTAGCTGGATTCCGGACGGCAGCCAGCGCCCCACCACTTGCCCCATCAGGTCTGACCATCTCCGGCAGCACGGGTGATCATCCTCAGCTTTCCTGGAATGCCAGCAGTGGGGCCACCGGTTACAAGGTGTACCGCTGCTACTACTACTCGGGGCATTACTGCTCCGGCGAGCCCGCCAACCACGAGTATATCGGCTCGACCAGCAGCACGTCTTACACGGACACGGAATCCCTCCTGGCAAGCTCAGGGGACCTCATCTACTACTACGTGAAAGCGTACAATGGTTCTGGTAGCTCGCCTGAATCCAGTGGTTCGGCCCGGCCCGGTGGGCCTGCATTGAAAGCGGCCCCGGAGCTTCCGGGTGTATTTGCGCTGCACGGGAATGCGCCGAACCCGTTCAGCAGGACTACGGAGATCCGGTTCGACCTGCCGGAGGCGGCACACGTGAGGCTCGCGGTCTACAACATGCTCGGGCAGGAGGTCCGGGAGCTGGTGAACGCCGACCTGCCTGCCGGATTCCAGCACGTAACGCTCAGCACCGAGGGCCTCCCGAGCGGGGTGTATCTGTACCGGATCACCGCCGGGACGTTCACGGAGACGAAGCGGATGGTGGTGGCGAAATAAGGAGAGTTGAAAGTTGGAAAGTTGAAGGTTGAAGGTTGAAGGTTGAAGAGAAGCCCCGCTCGGAGTGGTTCCGGGCGGGGCTTTTTCCCTTCCGGTCGCACGACGGGTTAAAAGAGGGGGCGGTGCGTCGATACTCTAGCAGAAATACGCCGCCTGTGTGGGAAGCCCGTAATACCAATTCGGTTGAATAGTGCTGGTTTCGGAGAAGATGCCAACCACCCCTGTATCCCCTCCTTGGAAAGGAGGGGAGTTTTCGGGCTTATACCATTCTACAAGTAAATAGGCGGATTTTGTATAAGAAGATCGAACCGTACTCCAGAATCGCATGGTGTCCCCTAACGTCCGTCTTTTCAAATCCTGTAGGTCAGCATCATACCCGTTCTCTGACACGATTACGGATTGTCTTCCGCGGATCGCTGGCGTACTGAAAAGCAACACCCTCCGGCCCTGGCGGGCCACCTCCCTCAAGGGAGGAGTTTTTGACACTCTCCGGCCCTGGCGAGCCACCCTCAAGGGAGGAGTTTTTGACACCCTCCGGCACTGGATTGGGTTCAAAATTAACGGTTTGGAAGTTGAAGGCTGGGGCAGGCTTCTGGGAAGGAGGGGGGCTTGTGGGGCTTCTTTTCGGCTCGTTCTGTTTCTGGTGCTCTTCTCGGGTTTGGGTGCGCCGGGTGTTCACGCGCAGGCGCCGAATCTGCAATTCAAGCACATCACGGTAGACGAGGGGCTGCTGCGTTCGACCGTCTCCCAGATTTTCCGAGACAGCAAGGGCTTTGCCTGGATCGCATCGCCCTCCGGGGTCAGCCGGTTCGACGGGTACACGTTTCAGTACTACCAGAACGATCCGGGCGATCCGCACTCCCTGCCGGCGGGCCAGGTCAACGTCCTGTTCGAGGACGGCGGGGGGGTGCTCTGGATCGGAAGCAGCGGCGGGCTCAGCCAGTACGACCCGGCGACGGACCAGTTCGTCAACTTCGGGGGTGGCGCACTCTCAGGCTCAGAAGCATACGCGGACACCGTTCTCGGCGTCAACGCGGTCGTGGAGGACCGTAGCGGCATGCTCTGGGTCGGAACGAGCAGCGGATTGACCTTATTCGATCCGGGGACAGGGCAGGCCATCCACCGTTTCGTCCACAATCAGGACGACCCGGCCAGTCTGAGCAACGACGACGTTCACGCCCTTCACATCGACACCAGGGGAAACTTCTGGATCGGCACGACGGGGGGCGGTCTGGACGTCTTCGACCCGCAAAGCGGCACCTTCACGCACTTCGTCCACGACGGCCACGATCCGAAGAGCCTCGCTACGAACACGATTACCGCCATCGCGGAGGATCGTGGGGGGAATCTCTGGCTCGGCCTGGACCAGGGCCTGTGCCGCACGGCCCTCGGCAGTCCCGGTGTGTTCACCTGCTACCGGAACGACCCGGACGATCCGCACAGCCTGGGCGTCAATTCGGTACGGGACGTCGCGGTCGACGCGCAGGGCCGCGTCTGGGTCGGCACGGAGAACGGCGGCCTCGACCTCTACGATCCGGAGACGGACGGCTTCATCCGGTACATGGCCGAGCCCAGCAACCCGAACGGCCTGAACAGCAACTCGATCTGGGACATCTACTTCGACAAGGCCGGGGCCATGTGGGTAGGCACCTTCTCAGGCGGGGTGAATATTACCAAGAAGAACAGCGAAGCCATCCTGCTTTACCAGAGCGTAGCCGGGAACCAGTCGAGCCTCAGCTACAACAACATCTCGGGCTTCCTGGAGGACACACGCGGAAACTTCTGGGTAGCGACGGACGGCGGCGGCTTGAACCGGATGGACCGGGAGACCGGGCGCTTCATTCACTTCTCGCGGGCGAACAGCAACCTGAACAGTGACGCCATTCTCGCACTACAGGAAGACCAGCAGGGCAATATCTGGATGGGCACGTGGGCCGGCGGCATCAGCATGCTGGCACCCGGCAGGAGCACGTTCGCCGCCTACACGACCCGGAACAGTGCCATTCCGATCGACCACGTCTTTTCCCTCCACGTAGACCGGCGGGGCCTGCTCTGGGTCGGGACCTTCGGCGGCGGCCTCGCCCGGTTCGACCTGGCGACCCGGAAATTCACTGCCGTCTATTCCACAGACAACAGCGACATCAGCGGAGACAACATTCAGGCCATCATCGAGGACGCGCAGGGCCGCCTGTTGATCGGAGCGGCCGGACTCAACGTCTTCGACCCGGAATCCGAGACCTTCATTACGTATCGGCACGATGCGGCAGACTCGACCAGCCTGAGCAGCGACGCCGTGAGCTCGCTGGCGCTGGCGGACGACGGGACGCTGTGGATCGGGACGGCCGACGGCCTGAACCGGTTCGACCGGGAGTCCAATACCTTCACGCGTTTTTACAAGGAAGACGGCCTGCCGAGCGACGACGTCAAGGGCGTCATAATCGATGAGAGCGGGGCGGTGTGGGCCAGCACGGCAAGGGGCCTCTCGCGCCTGGACCCGAAAACGGGAACGTTCAAGAACTACACCAGAGCCGACGGGCTGCAGGGGAGCGAGTTCAACCCGCGCAGCTTTTATCGGGACAGGCAGGGCAATCTCTTCTTTGGAGGAAACAAAGGATTCAACCTGATCCGTCCTGACCGGATCGAGGAAAACCGGACCCCGCCGGTCGTCGTCTTTACCGATTTCCAGCTCTTCAACAAACCCGTCGCCATCGGAGCAAAGGGATCTCCGCTGAAGCAGCACATCCGTGAGACGAAGGAGATCGTCCTGACACACAGGCAAAACGTTTTCTCGTTCACATTCGCAGCGCTCGACTTCACCGCGCCGGAGAAGAACCAGTATGCCTACATGCTGGAAGGCTTCGACAAGGACTGGAAC
>DASSAV010000520.1:0-11249 GCA_035699265.1 Rhodothermales bacterium | reverse complement strand
GGCTGCACGACCGGGCGCTCCGCCTGGACGACCACTTCGCCCAGACCGACCGTCTGCTCCCGCATCTGGAAGTCGATGGTCGTCGTCAGGTCGATTCTCACGCCCACGTCGGACTGCACCTGTGTCGTATATCCGACGAAGCTTGCCTGCAAGTTATAGGTGCCAGGCCGCACGTTCAGGATCGTGTAGTAGCCATCCAGGTCTGTGGCGCTACCCTGGGTGGTTCCTTCGATCGTGACTGCCACTCCCGGCAGCGGGTCCCCTGTACTCGCATCCGTCACCCGCCCCGCAATCTTACCCGTCTGAGCAAGCGCTGCAGAGGTCGGCAGCAGAAGTGCGAGCAAGCATAGTAGCTTTGCCAGTCTCATACTTAGCCCTCTCGTTCGATGTGTTTTACTGAATCTGACAGAATACAACGTGAGCACTCATCACGACGCATACGGAAGCGCATCACTTCACCGATGCGTGGTGCCCAACATGCTCGCAGGAGTCAGTACTCCCGACGGCACGGAACCGCAATTCCCGGTTCGCCACCCGCTAAGATGTGGTCGACAGCTATTCGTGTGCAGTCGAGCTTAGATCCGGTAGCAGTTACAAAGTAGATCCGATTACTTTACGTCACGGTCCTGTTACACGTAGGATGAATATGAGACGATTGCGCAACATCGTCAAGTCCTTTTTTTCGCCCCCTCCGCAACATAGATGCTCTAAACGAGGATCTCTTGCAGAAAAGCGGCAAATGCAGGCGGGGGAGCGCGGAAAGATTCTTCGTCGGGCCGGCAGGGATCTCCACCCAACTTGTGTTTTAGGCTACTTTTAATCGGGTATCGGAGCTGCAGGCCCGGAAGCCGGCTATGCAAGCTGCACTTCCTGTTACGAAGACGTGAACTTCCCGCGAAACGGCATTCGCGCCCGGATGACACATCGCCTGCATCTATTTCGCGGCGGACAGACCCATGCCGATGAAATCGATGCGGTCCAGCTTCATCAGAGGATCGTCGCCCGTTCCGTGCGCGACGAGGTACAGGTCGTGCGTCCCTCCCGGATCCTGGACGGGCACCCGCAGCATCTGCCAGATATCCTCAGCCTCAGCCTCATCCCCATCCTGAACCGGCGCTTGCGAACCTGCGACACGAACAGTCGCCAGGAGGCGCCCTTCCGGTGCGTCCAGCCGGACGTCGATGCTGCCTCCCTGAAGCGGCGCCACGCGGAATGCGAGCGAATCGATGTTAGCCAGGTTTACAGGCCGGTACAGGAGCCAGCCGCCATCTTTCACCACCATCGAGATCACCACGTCGGGGCTCTTGGTCCGAATGGAGCCTTTCACCTCACGGTCCACGTCTTTCCGGGCCGTGTAGTGTTCCGCCTGCATGTGTTTCGGGTGCAGGATGACACGGCCGCTCGCTTCCGGCTCACCCCCGTTTCCGTCCGCATACACTACATCGAGCTCTGCGAAGCGGTTGACGACGTACGGCGCCTGGTTGTCCTCGGGCGGTATCACGACGGTTCCTGCCGCCCCACGTCGTGTTTCGAGCGGGAGGGTGTAGGTGTTGTAGCCCTGGTAGGGCTGAACAGTTACCTGATCTGATTGTATCTGTGCTCCGCCCTTCGCAGCCACCTCATATCGGATCGGCTCCCCGAACGCGAAGAAGCCGCCATTTACCGGCCATGTAAACGTAAGCTGTGGCGTCTGAGACGGGGTGGCCGAGGCAACGGCTGTCGTCGCGGCAGCGTCCGACTGGATGTATTCGATGCGAATGAGTTGGACGTCGTCGTTGCTGCCCTCGTAGTCGGTCCCCCACTCAAGCATATAGAGAGAACCGTCCGGCCCCAGTTCCATGTCCATCGGCCTGTGGAATTCCATGTCGGAAAGGAAGGGCTTGATCTCCTGCACGTGACCGTCTGCATCCAGTTCGACTTCCTTGATCCATCCCCGCGCCCAGTCATAGATGAACAGGCTCCCATCGTAGGCAGCCGGCAAACCGTAGGGGCCGACGTGCTCCGGGTCATAGTGGTACACCGGTCCGGCCATCGCGACCCGCCCTCCGGTGCCAAGCTCCGGAAATTCTTCGGAGGGTCCGTACGGATACCAGATGAGCGGCTTAACGGCGGGCGGGAGTACACGCGCGCCTGTATTGTTGGGGGAGTCGTTAACCGGATGTGCCGGGTCGAAGTACGGCCCGCTCTCGCCCGTCGCGAAGTCGTAGTCGCGGTACGGCCTGTTGTTTCCCACGAAGTACGGCCAGCCGTAGTTGCCGGCCACGCGCCCCTGGTTGATTTCATCATAGGACTGCGGTCCGCGCTCGGGATTATCGGTACCGCTGTCCGGACCCACATCGCCCCAGTATACCCAGCCGGTCTCCTGGTCCACGTTGAGCCGGAATGCATTCCGGGTACCCATCGCGAAGATTTCCGGACGCCCTCCCTTTCCGTCGGGAAAGAGATTACCCTGCGGGATGGTATAGGTACCGTCCGGCTGCGGTTTGATGCGGAGTACCTTGCCACGCAGGTCCTGCGTATTGGCCGCCGAGCCCTGAGAGTCGAACCCTTTCCGGCCCGGCCGCTCGTCCATCGGCGCGAAGCCGTCGGAAGCGTGCGGGTTCATGTTGTCGCCTGTGCCGATGTACAGGCTTCCATCCGGTCCGAAGGCCAGCGAGCCGCCGCTATGGCAGCAGTGCGAACGATCGGTCTCGACCGTGAGGAGCACCTTCTTGCTCGCCGGGTCGATCTCGTTGCCCCGCACCGTGAAGCGCATGACCTGGTTGTGGTTCTCCGGGCCTAGTGGAGAATCGTACACGTAGAGCCAGCCATTCCGGTCGAAGTTCGGGTCGAGCGCGATGCCCATCATGCCTTCGTTGTGGGTCGCCCAGGTCGGCACGAACCCCACCATCTGCACCCGGCCTGTGTTCGGGTTCCATAGCTTGACGGCACCCTCCCGCTCCACGAAGAACACGCGCCCGTCCGACGCAACGGCCAGTTCCATGGGGTCGGTCATCTGATCCGCACGGGCCAGTACGACCTTCCGAAAGTGCCCCGCCGTGGTATCGTTCACCGGCCCTTCGGAGCCAGGCGGCGCGGATACCGGGCCGGAACTGCCGGCGAGAGTCACACCTGTGACGGAACAGGCTACTCCCACGATTAGAAACAGGGACGCGAGCCGAGCGGGCAGGCCCCGGACCACGGATCTACTTACTTTCATACTGCTTCATCGAAGAGGCTAATTTTCGTATTCCTGGAGCAGTGAGCCGCGATGACTACCCACCTGCTGCCTTGCTCGGCATACTAAATAAGCAAAAAGGGGCGGATTGAAAACCCGCCCCCTTTTTGCAGTGCCAACAAAAGTGAAAGCTCAGCGGCCACCACGCGGTGCACTGGCAGCGATGCCAGGGCCATCGAATTGCAACCAGTCGAGCGCCATCAGCGGCGTATCTGCCGGACCTTTGAATACGAGATAGAGCGCCATCGGACCACCGGGATCCTTGACTGGCACCGTCAGGTCCAGCCAACCCGGAGGGGCATCATCGTCCGAATCGGAGCTATGCATCTCCTGGTCCTGCGCGCTCAGGTCCACCTTCTTCAGCGCCGCCTTGATGGCCGTGCTATCTACTTTCGGCACCTGCACTTCGCCCAGGAGCTTGCCGTCTGGCGCGTCCTGGTGCAGTTCGATGGTGCCCCCTGCCTCCGGCTGCACGCGCAACGTGATGGACTGGATGTTGAGCAGGTTGACCGGCGCGTATGAAAGAAACCCGCCGTTCGTCATGTCCACGACCGTCTGGACGATCGGGCTGCGAGGGTCGTTCAAGTCCTTTCGGGTGGCACCGTCTCGGGTACCGGCGAACTCAGCCTCTTTACGGCGTGGCTGGAGGATGATGCGCTGCGTGCCCGTAACCCGCGGGGCGCCGTCTACCCCGTGATCGGTATACGAAACCTCAAGCGGCACTACCTTATCCACCATGTACTTGTAGCCATCCGGATAAACCACAAAGGAGCCCTCCGGCCCGTATTGCGTCTGTAGCGCCAACTCGTGCGTGTCCTGCCCGAGATACGGCTGTGCCATGATGGCCTGCGGGGAAATGGTTGCATCCTCCGCATCCGTCACCGTCGCGGAATAGTGTATGGGCTGGCCGTAATCAAAGAAGCCCCCATTAACGGGCCAGGTGATCGCAACCTGGGGCGCCGCATTCCCGACAGTCACAGAGAACTGCTTCTCGCCTTTAAGCCCGCGCTCGTCCGTCACCGTCAGATGGACGGTGTAGACACCGGGCGTGGTGTAGGTGTAGGTTCCGCTCATCTGGTCGGAATCAGCCTGCCCATCTCCGTTGAAATCCCAGGCGTACGTCAGGCCGACATCGTCCGACTGTGCTTCCGTGCCGTCCGCCGAGTAGTTCACCTGCATCGGCCTGGCTCCAGCGGCTACATCCACATCGGCCCTCACTACCGGGGGCCGGTTCGCATTCGGGTAGTAATCCAGCCGGACGATCCGCTGCTCGGGACGGCCATTGCCCCAGAAATCGGGTCCCCATTCGATCACGTAGAGCCTGCCATCGTCGCCGACCTCCATGTCCATCGGGCGCAGAATATGGACGTCGGAGAAGGGCGATAGGATTTTCACCAGGTCACCGTTTTCGTCCAGCTCAGCCAGCTTGATCCAGTTGCGGGACCATTCGTAGATGATCCAGTCTCCGTCGAAGGAGGCAGGAAGTGCAGTAGAAGCAGCCGTTGCGGCGTCGTAGTGGTAGATGGGGCCGGACATCGCCGTGCGGCCGCCGACCTCTACCTCGGGAAACTCCGGCGACGGTCCGTAGGGATACCAGATGAATGCCGACTGGGCCGGGGGGAGGATCTTCATGCCGGTGTTGTGGGGAGAATCATTCTCAGGCGCCTTCGGATCATACCAGTCACCGGCCGGGCTATCCGTTTCGAAGTTCCATCGGCGGTATGGCTTGTTGTCGCCGACGAAGTAAGGCCAGCCATAGTTGCCTGGTTTTTTGGCCTGGTTGAACTCGTCGTGCCCCGCCGGGCCGCGCACATCGCTGGGAGTACCGGCGTCCGGGCCGACCTCACCCCAGTACAACCAGCCGGTCTCCTGATCGACCGAAATGCGGTACGGGTTGCGATCTCCCATCACATAGATTTCGGGCTTGGTCTTGGGCGTGCCTTCCGGAAAGAGATTGCCTTCCGGAATGGTGTAGCTACCGTCCGGCTCAGGGTGGATACGCAGGATCTTGCCGCGGAGATCATTCGTGTTGCCTGCGCCGCGGCGGGAATCCCACGCTTTTCGGCCAGGCCGGCCATCGATCGGCGAGTAGCCGTTTGAGGCGAAGGGGTTCGAGTTGTCGCCCGTGCTCAGGAATAGGTTGCCGTCCGGACCAAAAGCAAGCGACCCGCCGTTATGGCAGCATTCCACCCGCTGAACGGGCACGTCCAGCACGTTTACCTGGCTGCCTGGCTCGATCTCGTTGTTCACGACCGTAAACCGGGAGAGCCTGTTCACGTCGTCCGGGCCGTCGGGCGAGTAGAAGACGTACATCCAGCCGTTCTGCTCGAAGTTCGGATCGAGCGTAATGCCGAGCATGCCGAACTCGATCTGCTCGTTCACCGGAATGAAGCCGACCAAGCTCGTGGTATCCGTGTCCGGGTGATACACGCGGATGGCGCCGCCACGCTCGATGAAAAATACCCTGTTATCCGGCGCTATCGCCAACTCGACCGGATCGGTCACCTTTTCCACGAGCACCGTTTTCTCGAAACCGCCCGTCGTAGCCTCCTGACCGTAGCTCAGGTGTACTCCCAGGGGAGCCAGGACCAGAGCGAGGCCCAACATCATGGCTACCCGCAGTGTGGACGTGCCTGCAATCGCGTTCATTCTGGTAAGACTGTGTATGGTTAAACAACTCAAAATTACTGCCGAACCCTGAAGCGCTTCCGCATACACATTCTCCCGCTCAGCGCGAAGGCATCGTTCCATGTACTCTCGAAATGCTGTGTTCCCTGACGCTTTATACTCCCCTTCCGTTCCCCGTAAGATGAGCAAGAATAACGTCGTGCACGTCTGCGGGCGCGAGCCGGTCGCCCGGCACGAGGCCGGCCTGCCTCGTTATAAATATAGGTCCGTCTTTGTCTACAGACGGCAATCGCCCGTGCGATCCTCTCACCAGATCACCATATAGCGGGACCACGTCCATGAGATAGCGAAAGCCAAGTTTTTTCTGTGCGACGCGGAAGCCTGCCTTCAAGGTGGGAAACTTAAGGGCGGGATCTATGAAAAGCTCGGCCGGGTCGTAGCCTGGTTTGCGGTGGATATCCACCGTGGGGGCAAAGTCGGGGGCTTTCGCGTCATCCAGCCAGTAATAATAGGTGAACCAGGCGTCCGGCTCGGCCACGGCGACCAGTTCACCCGAGCGAGGGTGGTCCAGTCCGACCGATCGCTTGCCGGCTTCTCCGAGCACCTCCCCCACGCCGGGCACAGTTTCGATCAGCGCGCGAACCTCTTCGATCCGAGACGGATCGTTCACGTAAATGTGCGCGACCTGGTGGTCGGCAACGGCAAACGCTATGCTGGCGCCTGCATCCAGGAGTTCCCGCCCGAGTTCTTCGCGGACGGCTATGGTTCCGTGCTCACGCAATACCCGGTTGAGCGACACAGCGCGGGAGACGGGTGTGATCCCATACTCGGAGAGCACGATGGCCTGGGCACCCCGCCTCTCGTAGAAGGTAATCAGTTCCTCGCAGATGAGATCGACCTCACGCAGATCTTTTGCAATAAGCGGGTCGCCGGGGCCGATCCGCTGGAAATTGTAGTCGAGGTGCGGTATGTAGATGAGCGTGAGGGTCGGGTTGTACTCCTCATCCACCGCCATACTCGCTTTTGCAATCCACTGCGAGACGCTGATGGACGTCGCCGGCCCCCAATAGTGAAAGAGGGGGAACTGTCCGAACCGTTCCTGCAACCGTGGCCGCAGATCGGCGGGCTGCGTGTAGATATCGGGCAGCTTGCGTCCGTCTGAGGGGTACATCGGGCGGGGCGTGACGGCCACATCCACGCTGGAGTACATATTGTACCACCAGAAGATGTTGGCGACCGTGAACGTGGGGTCGATCTCCCGCGCCCTGTCCCAGATCTTCGGCGCCTGCACCAGCTTGTTGGACTGCCGCCAGAACTTAACCTCGCACTCATCGCGGAAATACCACCCATTCGCCACGATTCCGTGCTGCGAGGGCATTACGCCCGTGAGGTACGTGGCCTGCGCAGTGCACGTCACAGCGGGAAGCACGCCGCCCATCGGTACCTGTTTACCTGCCGCCGCCCACCGCGTCAGGAAAGGCATGTCCGGCCCCAGCAGTCCCGGCGTCAGGCCGACCACGTCCAACACTACGGTTTTCTTCATGCCACGTCCGCATTATTACCAGTTCTCGGAAAAGCTTGGGCATGAGGTGGTACACGGGACCGCAGGCGGCAGACCGCCGACCGCCGCAGGAGTATGTGGCGAGAACAGATCACCACAGCACTACCCCAGAAGGCTTGCACACACATTATAGAGAAAGGGTATCAGGTCTCCTCAGTCGCTGGCTGTGGAGGTAAGGTCTTGGACACACCGGAAGCCGACGGTGAACAGGGAGGTCTCCGGCGTGGCATGCGCGCGGGCATAGACACGGTAGCCCTGGCATTCGTCGCACTGGAAGGATCCCCCGCGCTGCACTTTTTCGCTCTGTGCCGTTGGCTCGAACGGGGTGCCACGCGCACTGTACGGGCGGTACCAATCCTGCATCCACTCCCACACGTTGCCGCCCATGTCTGAAAGGCCCAGATCCGACTTGCCAAAGGCGCCCACCGGCGACGTATAGAGGTAACCGTCTTCGCCCCGGTTCTGGTACGGGAAAGGCCCCTGCCAGACATTGGCTCTGTACCGGCCGTTTTCGACGAGTTGATCGCCCCAGGTGTACAGGCGGCGGCTGTTGTGCGCACCGCGCGCCGCATGTTCCCACTCGATCTCGGTCGGGAGCCGCTTGCCGGCCCACGTGCAGTAGGCTACGGCATCGTTCCAGGAAACCTGGGTGACCGGGTGATCCGGCGCGGCGGGAGGGCCGTCCGGTCCGAACGGGAAATCCCACGTAGCCCCTCGGACGAGCGTCCAGCGTCGCACCGTCTCGTCCAACACACCTGCATCGCCAAAGCGCTCCGCCTGCGTGACGAAGTCAGTCATTTCGACGAAATGGTTGAACTGCGCGACCGTTACGGGGTGCTCGTCCATTAAGAACGGTTTGACCGTTGCCCAGAACGCCGGTTTTGCGCTGCCATTGTGACGACCATGGGGCGCCACGTCGTGATCGCTCCCCGTATCGTCGCCGATGAGGGTTCGGCCTCCTGGAACGTACACCATGCCCTCCGGGACAGGAACGCCCTCAGGGATTACGCGGCCTGCCGCCAGCACCAGGCCGGCAGTGGATGAGGTTCGCCCGCCCAGTATCTGCCGGGCGCCCCATGCGGTGCCAGCAGCAGCCAGGCATAGAACCACTATAAGCGTGCCCCAACTTTTCACCGCTACCTCGCTTCCTCACCTCTCAGCAGGCCCTTCTCGCAGCAGGTATGATGGAAACTCTGCCGCCTTGGAGCCGTCGGCCTGCCGCAGATTCTGCCCTGGGCCATTCTTAGGACGTATCGGCATAGCGGTGACGCCGGTTTCTTTCATGACTGCGTGCAGCCGGTTCCGCATTTGCCGGACGACCTGCTGATGCTCCGGATCGCGGATGAGGTTATGGTCCTCGTGTGGGTCGTTCTGCAGGTCGTACAGTTCTTCCGTATCCCAAACGCCGTAGTACTGGATGAATTTATATTCGGGTGTACGAAGTGCGAATGTGGTCGGTGTCTGGGGGAAAGCGTTCTCCCAGTAATACTCGTACAGCAATTCCTGGCGCCAGTCATCGGGGTTCATCTGACCCGCCGCGAGCGGCAAGAAGCTGCGTCCGTCCATCTGTTCGGGAATCGCCACGCCCGCGGCATCGAGTATCGTCGGCGCAATATCGATGTTGGCGACCATTGCGTCTACCGGCGTGCCGGGAGGCAGCTTCGCCGGCCAGCGGGCCAGCAGCGGCACGCGCATCGACTCCTCGTAAGCCGTGCGTTTGTCGATGAGCCCATGCTCGCCCCACTGGAAGCCATTGTCGCCCATGTAAATCACGAGCGTGTTCTCGTCCAGCCCTTCCTCATGGAGCCAGTCCAGTACACGCCCGACACTCTCGTCAATGGACAACAATGCCTCAGCGTATCGCAGGTAGATCGTCTCTAAATCACTGCCGTTGTGCCAGTGGTAGGGGTAATCGACACCGTGCCAGCTGTTGCGCTGGTTTTTGACCCACATGGGCTTGCCCTCGTAGTTCTCGGGCGTGTCGGCCATGTTTTCGGGCGGCGTGAACGTCTCGTTCCGGTACCGACCTTCGTGGCGGGGGGCCGGCGCGAAGTTGTCGTGGATACCCTTTTGCGACAGATACAGGAAGAACGGTTTTTTATCGTCCCGCTTATCGAGCCAGTTCAGGGCATAGTCCGTCAGTTCGTCTGTGATGTAGCCCTTCTGGGGCACGTGCTCGCCGTTGACGTTCAGCCACCAGTCGCGGTCCTTTGGCGGGAAATACTCGCCCTGCCCCCGGAAGCTGACCCAATAATCGAATCCCGGCTGCGGATCGTCCGACGCACCGCCCATGTGCCATTTTCCGATGAACGCCGTTTCATACCCGGCGTCCTGGAGATACCCGGCGAAATTCGGCGGGACGTCCCCGACCGGGGGGTAGTTGTCGATTATGTGGTGGTTATGCATGTACATGCCGGTCAGGATGGAAGCCCGGCTCGGCGAGCACAGCGACGTAGTCACGAAGGCGTTTCGGAAGTGGACGCCGTCTCGCGCAATCGCATCCATATTCGGCGTTTCCAGGAACGCTGGCGCATTCGGATGGAAGCCCATGAAGTCGTAGCGGTGATCATCAGTCAGGATGAACACGATGTTGGGCCGCTCGGCTCCAGTGCGTGTCGCCTGCGCTTTCGCGGTATGGACCAGCGACAGTGCGGCGCACACGACGATTGCCATTACATGCAGAAGAAAGCGTCGCGTGCAGCGCTGTTCGGAACGTTCGCCTGCGATGTACCGGGCGAATAGGGCGTCGTCGAAATCCATGCTGTTGTACCTTTTCAGAGGAATTCCCTCAATCCTACCGGTGTAGGTACTTTCCAGCTTTGATGATACAGATTCTGCTCTAGCCATACAACCAGCAAACGTGTCACCACAGGCGGGTCGGGTATAGTTCTTTCGGTAGGGCCTGCGAGCTACTCTACCTCCTGCGCCGCCACGGGTACCGCGAACTGTGCCAATACCCATTCGTATTCCCGCTGCAGGGAGTCCGCGAGACTGAGGTTCAGCTCTGGCGGCAGCACTTCCCAGGTGTACGTCTCGATCTCCAGGTGTGGACAACAACGCATCGCCTTCGCCACGTCTAACGCATCGGCCGTGTCCGCCTGGGTAGAATCCAGCCCCCCAAAGCTTTCCGCAAAGACCGGGACGTGGTAATGGATGCGCCATTCCTCTGCATTCCTGTCCATGATGTTAGGCAGGGCGTCCGGCAGATCGAGGTAGTGCTGCAACGTACCGTCCACTGTCCGCTCCACGACCTGGTGCAGGTAGGTCGATTCGGCAAACGGCTGTATGAGTTCCGACAAGTGTTCGCGGCGCTGCAGGTCCTGCGGCAGCGGCACTCGGAGCGCCGAACTGATCTGGATTTTGCCTATGCGAATCCCGTTTTCAGCCAGTTTCCAGAAGACCTGCGACGGGTTCTCGTATTCGACGGCGAAGTGGCACGTGTCGTAGCATACGCGGATGTGGTCGAGGAGGTCGTCCACGATCATCACATTTCCGCCTCTGGGCAGAAGCCAGTTGCAAAAGAAGCCGACCGTCTCCTGCATGTTCTCCAGCAGGCAATTCGGCTCAGGCTCAATATCGACGTGGATGAGCCGGTCGGTCTGGTCGCGCAATTGCGCCAGTGCTGCCGTGAGCAGCGCGAGGTGGATCGCGCCGTGCTCCAACGCCTCCCGCCGTTCCTGGGCATTCAGCCAGGGCTTGTAGGAGATCGGTGAGGTGGAGATGCCACCGTCCACGTCTTCAGGCAACAGATCGGCCAGGATGCGAGCCAGACGCAGCGTGTAATCCACGCGCTCCGCCGAGCGCCAGTCCGGCTCATAGACCTTATCCTTCACCGCTCGCCCG
>DASSAV010000519.1:0-3058 GCA_035699265.1 Rhodothermales bacterium | reverse complement strand
AAGGAAATAGCCTCCCTTACACAGCGGAAGTACAGGGAGCACCTCGGGCAGATGCTGATCGAAGGCACGCGCTCCGTGGAATCGGCTGTAGCTGCTGGGGCACCGTTGGTGGATGTGGTCGTATCGGAATCGCGCGTGCATGATACGCAGGTCCGGGCGCTGGTAGAGGGGCTGGCCGTCCCCGTGTACATCCTGCCGGAACGGGAGCTTGCGCGCATTTCGGACGTGGAAACGAGCCAGGGCGTATGTGCCGTTGCCCGCATTGAACTTTTTCCGGATGACCGGCTGGAGACGCTCCGGTCGGTTCTGGCGCTGGACGGTGTACAGGATCCCGGAAACGTGGGCACCCTGCTACGCACGGCGGCGTGGTTTGGCGTGGACGGCGTGGTAGCAGGTCCCGGCACGGTAGATTTCTTCAATCCGAAGGTGGTCCGCTCGGCGATGGGCGGGCTCTGGGACGTGCGCCTCACGCGCAGCGGAGACCTGGCGGGCTTGCTCACCCGCCTCGGGCGCGCAGGCTTTCACCGCTACGGCGCCGATCTGGCAGGCGCGTGTGTGTCAGACTGGCGGCCGTCTCTGCCTGCCGTCCTCGTCCTCGGCAGCGAAGCGCACGGCCTCGCCGCCGCAACTGCGGCTGCACTGGACGAGTGCGTAACCATTCCAGGTGATCCCCGTCGCCACGGCGCCGAGTCGCTGAACGTGGCCGTAGCAGGCGGTATTCTGATGCACCGATGGCTCGGCGCGGCCCCATAACGGACAATTCGCAGCATGGCAATTCTGGTACACCGTATATTTCCAGACTGGCCGACTATTCTGAACCGGCCGAACGCGACGTTCACCACCAAGACGTAGCCGCATGGAAATTCCCGCGCTGAAGGGCCTGACGATGGAGCGGGGGCTCATGACGATGGAAAAGCCCCTGCTCACGCGCGAGCAGCACACGACACTGCGCATCGGAGTCCCCCGCGAAGTTTCCAACGAGGAGCGTCGCGTCGCGCTGGCCCCGAGCGGTGTCGGTGCACTGGCAGCAGACGGCCACGAGGTCTTTGTAGAGAAAGGGGCCGGGCAGCAGGCCCACTTCTCCGACAACAGCTACATGGAGGCTGGTGCCGAGATCGTAGACTCCGCGGCAGCCCTCTATGGCCAGTGCAACCTCATCGCCAAGGTCGGCCCGCCCACGGGCGAGGAACTGGATTACCTGCAAGAAAAGCAGATCCTCATCTCCGCCCTGCACCTCGGCGGGACGACGCCCGACTTCCTCCAGCAGCTCATGGATCTCGGCATCACGGGCATCGGCTTCGAGTTCATTCGGGATCCCGACGGCACCCTTCCCATCGTCCGCATGATGCATGAGATCATGGGTTCGATGGCCGTCCAGATCGCGGCTCGCTATCTGGAAAGCGTCGAGGGAGGCAAGGGCGTGATTCTGGGCGGCATCTCCGGCGTACCCCCGTCCACCGTGGTGATCCTCGGGGCGGGTGTCGTTGGCGAGTGGGCCGCCCGCACCGCGCTGGCCTACGGCGCCCACGTCATCGTGCTGGATACGGACCTTACGGCGATGCGCCACCTGGAGAATTTTCTGGACCGGCGGATCACGACGGCCATGGCAAATGAGCAATACCTGCGGCAGGCCGTTCAGTCGGCGGACGTGGTGATCGGCGCGATGATGGCGGACGACCGTCGCGCGCCGGTGCTGGTGACAGAGGACATGGTGCGCTCCATGCGCCCGGGGTCCGTCATCGTAGACGCAGTAATCGACCAGGGCGGATGCATCGAGACCAGCCGCCCGACGACGCACTCAGAGCCAACGTTCCGGATGTATGACGTGATTCACTACTGCGTCCCGAACATGCCGTCGAACGCTGCCCGTACGGCCACCTATGCGCTCAACAACGTGCTCGTCCCCTACCTCACGCAGATAGGGGACGCCGGATCGATTAACGAGGCGCTGTGGCGAAATGCCGGGCTGCGGAACGGCACCTACGTCTACCGCCGCCACCTGACGAAAAAGAGCCTGGCCACCATGTTCGGCATGCCCCACCGAGACATCGAACTGCTGATCGCGTCCGGCATTTAGGCCAACCGGGCCCCAGCTTAAGAAGCTACCAGCCTGCGAGGCAACGTACCTACGATAGAGGCCGGAATTGTACGCTCCCAGGTTCGTGCACTCGTGGTCTCCTCTCGCCGACCCCCGGTATCAAAACGACTGCTAATTGCCCCTATGCGTCTTCTCCTGCTGAGCAACTCCACGAACCCGGGCGGCTCGTTCCTGGGCCACGCCGAAGGTGCCATCCGGGACTTCCTGGGCGGTGCCCTCCGCCGGGTTCTGTTCGTGCCGTTCGCAGGAGTTCGCATCAGCTACGCCGACTACACGGCCCGTGTTCGGGAAAAGTTCGAGGGACTGGGCTACGGCGTCGATAGCCTGCACGCCGCGGAGGACCGTATTCGGGCTGTGCGCGAGGCAGAGGCCGTTGTCATTGGGGGCGGTAACACGTTCCACCTCGTTCACGCCCTGTACGAGGGTGGCGTGATCGACGCCATTCGGGAGCGCGTGCGCACGGGCGCGCCGTACGTCGGCTGGAGCGCAGGCTCGAACGTGGCCTGCCCGACCCTGCGAACGACGAACGACATGCCCATCGTGGAGCCGCCCAGCTTCCGCACGCTCGATCTGGTCCCATTTCAGATCAACCCGCACTATGTCGACGCGCGGACGGAGGGCCACGGCGGCGAAACGCGCGACGAGCGGATCGCCGAGTTCATCGAAGTGAATCCGGGTGTGCACGTCGTGGGCTTGCGCGAGGGCACCTACCTGCGTATTGAGGGCGATGAAATCGAACTGGCCGGGGAGCACTCAGCGCGTGTCTTTCTCCACGGTAGGGAGAGCTTCGAGGTCGCGCCGGGCGAGGACGTCCGGTTCTTGCTGGGTTAATTTCCGTATGAACGTCAAAGTCTACACGACCGGCGGGACGATTGACAAGGTGTATTTCGACGCGAAAGACACCTACGCCGTCGGTGAGCCCCAGATCGCGGCCATCCTGCACGAGGCGAACGTCACGGC
>DASSAV010000518.1:0-3227 GCA_035699265.1 Rhodothermales bacterium | reverse complement strand
CCGCTGTAAAAAGCTGTTCGAGGTCTGCCGGGCAAGACGCATCCAGACCCGCGCGCTGGAGCGACCGGTACAGTCGCGGCAGGTTAAAGTGGACTCCCAGGTGGGGCCGTTCCGCGTCGTCGCTGCCGCCGGAATCGCCGGCGCTGGGAAAGTACCCGAGCTCGCCGGCATTGCCCGTGTGTCCCTCGAAGGGCAATCCGTTGATGATGAGCCCCCCGCCCAGTCCGGCTCCGAAGAAGACGTAGAAGAAAGAGCTGACGTGCTGCCCTGCCCCGTACCACCACTCACCGACCGCCGCGGCCGTCGCATTGTTTTCCAGGAAGATCGGCAGGGCCAGCCTCCGGCCGAGTTCCTCTACGACCGGCACGTTGTTCCAGCCTGGAAAGGCCGTCGGGTTTGCGACGTTGGTCACGTAGCTCCCCTCTGAAACACCCAGGGGACCCGGCAAACCCACCCCGACACCCCTGATCCGCTCCGGCGAAATCTGTTCCTGCCGGATCAGTTCGCGGGCCGTTGCTTGCAAGTGGTCCAGCGCCTCATCCGGCGAGGGAAAGTTCAGGTCGTACGAGATGCGTTGCCGCACGCTCCCTCCCAGGTCCACCAGCACGCCGGTCAGGTGGTCCTTGTCGAGGTCCAGTCCCACTGCGAAAGCCCCGTCGGGGTTGAGTCTTAATAGGACGGCGGGCGCGCCGCGGCCGTCTTGAAAGCGTTCGGCTTCCACGATCATGCCGGCCGCAATCAGCTCGCGGGTGATGTTGGAAACAGTCTGCGTCGTAAGCTCGGTCCGGCGCGCGATAACCACCCGCGAAACCGGGCCGTATAGCCGGATGGTTTCCAGCACGATCCGGACGTTGAACTCCTTCGTGTACTTAAGATTGGTGCCTGTCAGCATGTTCGGAGCGGTCCGCCTTTCAATATTTCTGGTGCCTCCCCGTCGAGAACAGGCCCAAGATAAATCAGCGGATGCAAGCGAGCCCCGTCGACACAGGCTACCCCCGCCGCCGATAAAAAACCGGCCAGTTCAGCCATCCAGTTACGGTTTGTGCGGATACCGCGTATTTACCCTTGACATAATAAAAGGTTTTGATTTAATATCCGGAAGCGGTTTCATAAAACGAGTGGATGAATTGGCAACAGCACTCCTGCGAAGTCGCCGCATAGATTTCTTCTACGGTGCAGGTTGCCCGCCCGTACGAGCCCTCACATCCCCATGCACTCGAACAACGGCAATCGGCGGTCTATGGTCTGCAGTCAAATAGGCACCTGCCTCATCATGCGCTACCTGAAAAGAACAGCTCTTCTTCTCATCTGGCTCAGCACCGCTGCCAGGCATGCCGAGCTTCTGGGCCGCGCACTTCGAAACGTCGATCTGTCATGGATCTCGTCGAACATGCTCGGCGGTATCGAAGTGCGGAAATCCATTTCTCCCGATCAGGACGCAGACGCCATCGGCGGAACCGTAGACCTCAAGTTCAAGGAAGCCCCCTCCGGGTTCAAGGTGGATGTGCTGGGGCAGGGCGACTACAACCGATAGCAGGACTATTTCGGCAACTACAAGTTCGTCGGGAGTCACAGCGACCGTTACTTTGGCGACCGGCTGGGCCTCTTTTTCAAGATTGCTCACGGGCACGAACCTGTGAGAGCGCCGTCCTGACTTGTACACTCGGTTGAAGGACATCCTCCAGCGTTCGTTAGCCTTCACGCGCAGGAGTCTCAGACCGAGACCGCTAAGATGTGCTTGATCCGGGCGGCGCTCCACATGCTGGCATCGAACCAGTCCCCACACCAACCGCCGAACGGAGGATGAGCACGAGGCATAAAATTCTACATGCTAGTACATAGTAACGCAAATAGATGTGTTGCAGGATTCGCACCGGAACCCATTCACGTCATGCTGAACTCGTTTCAGCATCTCACTCGTTTCAGCATCTCTCTTGCCCATACATCGAGATCCCTCTAAATACCTGCGTTACAGTGTACTAGGCTCCGGCGGCGGTCGGTCGTCGTCGGCCACACGTCCACACCCCTACCCGCAGCCTGAGGCGATTCGCCACGAGATACGCCGCTCCCCTCGCCGCCGGCGTCTACCTCTACCGCCTCCAGGCCGGCACCTTCACCGCCACCCGCCGCCTGGTCGTCGTCCGGTAGGGCGGGGGAGCCTTGTGATTGCGCGTGCGAAGGGGTAGGAGGAGCAATGGGCCGACTATGATTCCACGAGCGGCGCCACCCCAACGTTCAACCCCGCCTTCTCGAACATAAGGTCCAGATACGACTTCCCGTCCCACATTTTGCCCCGGGCGCTGGTGTATCCATCTTCACCTTTCTCGTGCCAGTCAAGCCGGAGTAGATTGTACGGCAGCATGTTCGCCTCCGCCCACGCGGCGTCCTGGCCCGGTTTCCTCCCGAACCTAGACGAATCCCGCAGGAGCATGAACGAGTGGACCTCGACTGGCCGGTTCCATGCCTCGGTTAGCGCCCCATCCAGCATCCGGAGCGTTCCTCCGTCCGCGCGCAGGCCAAGCCGCACCTTCTCGTTCATTTGCGTCGGGTTAAAGTCGTCCGTCATGCCCCGCTGGCCTTTCGGGTCGACCAGGAGCACCGTCGTTCGGTTCGTCTCTTTCTCAATCACCCACACGACAAAGTCGGGAAAGTACCCGCCCTCGTCGTCCTCCAGAAACACGCCCACAGACTTCAGAGATTCGATATTTCGCAATACGTAAAGCTCGTAGCCGCTGTCCGGGCTGAAGTGCGTGCGGGCATAGGCAGCCAGATCCTGAATGAACTTCTTCTCGCCCGCGTTCAAAAGGTCCGGTGAAACCGAAAGGGCGGCGTCCCGGTCGGCCTCATCCTTGTCCAGGAGCGGTGCGTAAACGTGCGGCCCATCTGGCCCAGCAACCTTCTCGATCGATAGCAAACGCCGAACGGCATCTTTTTCTTTCGCTAACTCGGCCTCATACGCAGCCAGGTCCTCGGCGCTCTCGAACGTGCGTGTCACCGTATACTCGTACAGGAAATCGCCCTTATCCCTCGGGTTCTCCTGCTGTCGGAGCGGTTCATTAAAGACGTAGTTCCGCTTATTGATCACGTAGTTGACCCGGTTCTTGACCTTCGCAATTGCATCTTCCGCGATCCGCCGCGCCAGCTTGTCGAGGAGGCCTACGTCGTCGAAGTCATCGCGGACGAGCAGGTCCCCTCTGTAATGCAGGGCGTCGACGAGGGCTATGAAA
>DASSAV010000517.1:0-2111 GCA_035699265.1 Rhodothermales bacterium | reverse complement strand
GACATGCAGCTTTTCCTGCGCATCGCCGACGAGTTGTACCTGAAGCGGCTGATCGTGGGCGGGTTCGACGGGGTCTACGAGATCTCGAAGGACTTCCGGAACGAAGGGATCGACCGGTTCCACAACCCGGAGTTCACGATGATGGAGCTGTACGTGGCGTACAAGGACTACCGGTGGATGATGGACCTGGTGGAGGAGATGGTGGAGTACATCGCCACCGAGCTGCACGGGAAGCCGGAGGTGACGGTGGGCGAGCGCGTGATCTCGTTCAAGCGCCCGTGGCGGCGGATTCCGATGTTCGAGGCCATCGCGGAGCAGACGGGGCACGACCTGCGGGGCAAGGAGCGGCACGAACTGGTGCAAGCCGCGAAGGCGCTGCACATCGAAGTAGATGACACGATGGGGGCGGGGAGGATCATCGACGAGATCTTCGGCGAGTTGGTGGAGCCGCGCCTGATCCAGCCGACGTTCATCACCGACTACCCGGTGGAGTTGAGCCCGCTGGCGAAGCCGCACCGGAGCGAGCCGGGACTGGTGGAGCGGTTCGAGGTGATCTGCAACGGGAAGGAGCTTTGCAATGCGTTCTCGGAGCTAAACGACCCGATCGACCAGCGCGCGCGCTTCGAGGCGCAGGCGCTGCTGCGGGCTGCGGGGGACGAGGAGGCGATGCAGGTGGACGAGGATTACCTGCGGGCGCTGGAGTACGGGATGCCGCCGACGGCAGGGCTGGGGGTGGGCATCGACCGGCTGGCGATGATCATGACGAATCAGGAGTCGATTCGGGACGTGGTTTTGTTTCCGCTTCTAAGACCTGAAACTTCGCCCTTTGATAATCCACTCAACCTGCCAGATGATCGTGTCCATGTGTTCCAGCATAGGGGAGGATGGGCTTGGGCTGTCCATAAAGGTGGATTGCAATCCAGCGGGAAGTTCGAGACTCAGAAGGAAGCTATTGAGCACGCGAAGCGAATTGCCGCCGCCGAGAGGACTGAGGTCGTAATCGATGACTATACGGGAAGCGAACCACAGGAATAGTGGAGGGAGATGCTCCCCTCCTGGAGAGGAGGGGCCGGAGGTGGTGGAAACAGAAATGTTGATATGCCTGGCCCGAACGATCAGATTCACAACCGTCAGCACCTGAAGGCTCGTCGCCAGGAGCTTCGCAGTAGTGCTACACCGGCCGAAGCTGCGCTATGGAAATTGCTGAAAGGCAGCGGTTTAAATGGTCGCAAGTTCAGGCGTCAACACAGTGTAGGCTCCTTTATTCTGGACTTTTACTGCCCATCTGAAAAACTAGCTATTGAGCTTGATGGCGAGCTTCATCGGAGCCCATTTCGGCACGCGTATGATTCTACTCGTTCAGATTACCTGGCTGAACAGGGTATTCGAATTGTCCGTTTCGAGAATCAGCAGGTTATGCAACAGCCGGATCTGGTTCTTGACGTGATAGCTCACCATTTCCACAAGTGATGCCAGTCCGATAGATTCGTGTTGATGCGCAGGTTTTCGGTCCACCACCCCTGTATCCCCTCCTGTCCAGGAGGGGAGCTTTCTCTCACTGCCCTTAACCCAATTATTGAACGTTAGCGACTGACTTATATCTGGGAGTCGCGACCGAGACACCAGTCGATTCACCCGTGGGCTTTCCGCCTAATCTTTTGCAGTGGCGTTTTGGAGGGCGGTGCGGGTGTTGCGGAGGAAGCCTTCGAATTTGGCGCGTTTGACGGGGCTGTGGCGGAAGCGGCGGCGGAAGTCTTCGAGGTCCAGTTCGATCCACTCGCGTAGCTCCGTGTCCGTGACGCCGGGGCGGGGGTGGTAGCGGGGTTCGGCGGTGGGACGCTTGAACTTGTTCCAGGGGCAGACGTCCTGGCAGACGTCACAGCCGAAGATCCAGTTGCCGATGCCGGGCTGCAGGTCGACGGGAACGTCGTCGCCCCGGTGCTCGATAGTGAGATAGGAGATGCAGCGGTTGGCGTCTACGGCGTGGGGCTGGTAGATGGCGTCGGTGGGGCAGGCGTCGATGCAGCGGGTGCAGGAGCCGCAGTAATCCGGCACCGGACCATCGGCGGGGAGCGGCACGTCGACGATGAGCTCGCCGATGAAGAAGAAGG
>DASSAV010000516.1:0-17944 GCA_035699265.1 Rhodothermales bacterium | reverse complement strand
TTCGTTTGCCCCGTCGCCGCGAGGGCGTACGCCCTGACGCTTGAGCATGACCATGAGGACGGAAATATCGGAGGGGCTTACACCGCTGATGCGGGATGCCTGCCCCAGGTTTTCCGGCTGTATCTTGCTCAGCTTCTCCCGGGCTTCCATGGTGATGTTGCTCTGGCTCTGGAAGTCGAAGCCTGCCGGGATACGCCACGATTCGAGCTGCTGCATCTTCTGCACCATCTCCTCCTCCCGCCCCAGATATCCCTCGTACTTCAGGTCGATCTCGACCTGCACCTCCACGCTCTCCATACCCGGAGCGGGCACGACGAGTTTTTCCGTAAGTCCTGCGTAAGCCAGCAGATCCGACAAAGATACCTGTGGGCGCAGAGCCAGACGGATCAGCCGCTCGGGTTGCGATATGGGCGACGTGCCGACGCGCTCCAGATACCCGTTCACCTGTTCCGGCTTAACACGTGCCCCTTCCAGCTTGCGCCGGGTAGCCTCAACCGATGCTTTGCGCTGCCGCATGCGTTCGTAGCGCCCGGCCGATGCCAGCCCCAGATCGTAGCCGATCGGGGTCAGGCGCTGGTCGGCATTGTCCTGTCGAAGCAGGATGCGGTGCTCGGCGCGGGAGGTAAACATGCGATATGGCTCGTCCGTCCCCTTCGCCACGAGGTCGTCGATCAGGACGCCGATGTAAGCCTCAGAACGCTTTAGAACGAGCGACTCCTGCCCGCGCAGGTGCTGGACGGCATTAATACCCGCAATCAGACCCTGCGCCGCCGCTTCTTCATAGCCCGTGGTACCGTTGATTTGCCCGGCGAAGAAGAGTCCCTCAACGAGCTTCGTCTCCAGGCTGTAACGCACCTGATAGGGCGGAAAATAGTCGTACTCGATTGCGTACCCCGGGCGGAGCATGTGCACGTTTTCCAGGCCGGGAATCCGGCGGAGTGCGGCAAACTGGATCTCTTCCGGCAGGCTCGTAGAAAAGCCATTGACGTACACCTCGTGCGTGTGCCGCCCCTCCGGTTCGAGGAAGATCTGGTGCCGGTCCTTGTCGGCAAACCGGTCGATCTTGTCTTCGACAGACGGGCAATAACGTGGCCCACGCCCTTGAATCCGCCCGGCGAACATAGGGCTTCGGTCGAAGCCGGTACGCAAGATCTCGTGCACGTCCGGGTTCGTGTACGTCAGCCAGCAACTAACCTGGTCGCCGGGCAGACGGTCCGACATATAGGAAAACGGACTGGCCTCGGGGTCGCCTGGCTGCTCTTCCAGGGTGCTGAAATCGATCGTGCGGCCATCGACGCGCGGTGGGGTGCCCGTCTTGAGGCGGCCGCTCTCGAAGCCGAGCCGTTCAAGCGAGGCCGTGAGACCTGTGGAAGCCTTCTCTCCCATCCGGCCACCGCCGTAATTGCGCTCGCCGATGTGGATGATGCCGTTCATGAACGTACCACTCGTGAGCACGACGCAACGGCACCGGAAAGTCTGCCCGAGTTGCGTCACGACGCCCGTTATGCACCCGTCCTCCACAATGACGTCTGTAACCATGTCGGCGCGCATGAACAGGTTGGGGATCGATTCCAGCTCCTCGCGGACGGCTGCGGCATATGCCATGCGGTCGCACTGCGCGCGCGGGCTCCACACCGCAGGCCCCTTCCCCTGGTTCAGCATCCTGAACTGGATGCCGGCGCGGTCCGTCACCACTCCCATGATGCCGCCCAGCGCGTCGATCTCACGGACGATCTGCCCCTTGCCGATGCCGCCGATGGCCGGATTGCAAGACATCTGGCCAATGGCTTGCAGGTTCATCGTAACGAGCAGCGTACGAGCCCCCATCCGCGCCGCTGCAGCCGCCGCCTCGGACCCCGCGTGGCCGCCGCCCACCACGATGACGTCGTATTCGAAGGAGTTCGTGCTAGACATCTCACGTTCAAGCGACAGGACACTTGTGAACATCATGTGTAATTACTAATTTGAAAGCAATTAGTAGCAAATTAGTATTTTCAATACCAACACTTCAATACCAGAGAGCAGGCAGTTCGTCTGAAGCCATGAAGATACCAGAATCACCTCCGATGATTGATGAACTGTTCGGCCTCGTCAATGGGGCTCGGTTTTTCGAGATACTAATCCAAGGAGTGGGGCCAGCTCCCGGAGGAAAGTATCGCCATTGGGACACGCTTCGCCGGATGCAGCCTCCTGAAGGGCTGACCATGGAGGAATGGTGGCTGGCCCAAAAGTTGGCGCGCACACAGATGAGGCGATGGATACCTCTCAAGGACAAGGGAGGAACAGCGTTTCATTATACCCTGCCTGATCCGCTTCTTATGATGCTGCACAGGATAGATCGAGAGGCCAGCGGGCATATCCAGTTGCCAGAACCGGTAACAAACCCGGAAACTAGAGACCGTTACATCCAGAACTCGCTCATGGAGGAGGCGATTACGTCCAGCCAGCTTGAGGGAGCAGCGGCTACGCGTGATGTAGCGAAGGAGATGATACGAACCGGACGTCCTCCTGTGAGCGTGGGTGAGCGCATGATCATAAATAACTATCGTGCCATGCAGGCGATCAGCCAGATAAAGGGCGAGCAGCTAACACCGGAGCTAATTATACACCTACACAGAACGATTACAGAAGGGACTTTAGAGCCTTCGGACGGCAGCTATCTTCGAAAGTTCGGAGATGGTGTTGGTGTGTACGACGATGCAAGCAATTTGCTCCTACATAGCCCTCCCAGCGCACTGGAGTTGACAGATCGAATGCAATCCATTTGTGCGTTCGCGAACGAGGATGATTCTGACACATTCCTGCATCCCGTACTAAAGGCCATCATCCTGCACTTCTGGCTTGCGTATGATCACCCATTCGTCGATGGAAATGGTCGAACCGCAAGGGCACTCTTCTACTGGTCCATGCTTTCAAAAGGCTTTTGGCTATTCGAGTTTGTCTCGATATCGACGATACTGAGAAAGGCTCCAGCCAAATATGGTAGATCCTTTCTCTACACAGAAACAGATGACAATGACCTAACCTACTTCATCCTGTCCCAGTTGCGCGTGATCTGCCAGGCCGTAGACCAGCTCTATGCCTATCTGCAGAAGAAGGCGCAAGAGATACGAAAGACATCCGAACTGCTTCGCCAATCCATATTATTAAACTACCGGCAGCTAGCACTCCTCAGCCATGCACTCAGGCATCCTGGTATGCGTTATACGATAGAATCTCACCGGGTGAGTCACCGGATCACTTACCAGACCGCGCGTGCGGACTTACTTGGTCTTGTTGAAAAAGGCTTGTTAGAAAAGCGCAAACGGAGTAAAGCCTTTGTGTTTACCCCTGTTCCGAATCTGACGGTACAGCTTCAACACCTATCCTGACCAGCCCCTACTTCCCGATACAGAAGCGGGAGAAAATCTGATCCAGCACGTCCTCGTTCGTGATCTCCCCCGTAATGGCGCCCAGCTCCTGGAGGGCAAGTCTCAGGTCTAGTGCCAGCGTGTCCCCATAGCCGCCCGAATCGAGCGCCTGCCGGGCGGAACGGACGGCCTTCAGAGCGCGCGCGAGGTGGTCCCGGTGACGTTGGTTTACAACGACGGGCGAGTTCGTCGCTTCACTGAGGCCGTGACCAACCGTTTCGACCAGCACCTCCACGAGCGGGTGGAGTTCTTCAGGATGACCCTTCGCCCATTCCGCTGAGATGCCGAAGTAGGGCAGCGATAGCTTGTCAGACAGATCTCGATCGGGTGCCAGATCCTGCTTATTGGCGATCACAAGTATGGGCAGTTCCGGCTGCGTACCCCTCAGCTCTTCCAGAAACGCCCGCTCTCCTGTATCCAGCCCGATCGCCACGTCGAACAGGTAAAGCAGGATATCGCCGGTGTCTATCGAGTGCTTCGCCCGGCGTACCCCCTCAGCCTCGATCACATCTTCGGTATCCCGCAACCCTGCGGTGTCAATGAAACGGAACAATAGGCCCTCGATCTCCACTTCCGCTTCGATAGCGTCCCGCGTCGTCCCTGGAACTTCGCTTACGATGGCCCGCTCCCGGCCCACCAGCGCATTCAGCAGCGTGGACTTCCCTGCGTTCGGGCGCCCACCGATAACGACCTGCACGCCATCCCGAATGACGGCGCCTATCTGGTACGAATTCAGGAGATTCCCGAGGAGGCCCTCACTTCGTCCGAGCAATGCTTCCAGGTGGATTCGATTGGCGAACTCCACGTCCTCCTCTGTGAAATCGAGTTCCAGCTCCACCAGTGCGCTCAAGTCCAGCAACTCGGTGCGCAATTCTCTGAGCAGGTCCGAGTAGCGCCCCTCAAGCTGGGACAATGAAACGCGGTGCGCGAGCGACGACGAGGCGTGAATGAGATCGGCGACTGACTCCGCCTGGGCGAGATCTAGCTTGCCGTTCAGGAAGGCGCGCTGCGTGAACTCGCCGGGTTCTGCCAGCCGTGCCCCACCGGCGACGAGGCTGCGCAATACCAGACTTGAGGCGAAGTCGCCGCCGTGGCAGGTGATCTCCACCACATCCTCCCCCGTCGATGAGCGTGGGGCGCGGAAGATGGTCGCCACCACCTGATCGATCTCCTGCCCATCTGCTGAAACCGCATGCGCGAAATGCGCCGTGTGCGACGCTGCCGTAGCGAGATCCGGCCCCCGCAAACAGCCGTCGGCGATGCGGACAGCGTCCGGTCCGCTCACCCTAACGATGGCGAGGGCGGCGCGCCCGCGCGCCGTCGCGATGGCGGCAATCGTGTCCTGGGACGATGTCATGGCCGCCCCGCTGTTGTCACGTTCGAGCCTTTTTGGGAGATTTTCTCTTGCGGGCAGCAGGAGCCTTCGACTTCTCTTTCGTAACCGTCCCGGCCTTCGTTATCTCGATTCCGTGCTTCTCTTGCAATCGGTCGTTGATGAACTTCTGCTGAACGGCGCTGGCCACGTTGTAGACGAGATAGTACAGGCTCAGGCCCGCCGCATACCGGTTGAAAAATAGGAAGAGCATGGCCGGCATCATGTACGTGAACATCTTCGCCTGAGGGTTCGTCGAGGGCTGTGCTTGCAGCCGCATCTGAACGATCAGCGAAAGTCCCATCAGCAACGTGAAACCTGCCACGTAATTCCCATACAGGGGGATGGTAAACGGAAGGTGCAGGATCGCATCCGGCGCAGATAGGTCGTGTGCCCAGAGGAAACTCTGCTGGCGTATCGCCAGCGAAGAGGGCAGAAACTGCCAGAGCGCGATGAGTACAGGATACTGGAGCAACATAGGCATGCAGCCACCGAACGGGCTTACGCCCGTTTCCTTGTACATCTGGATGATGGCCTGCTGCTGCTTCTGCGAGTCGTCCGCGTATTTCTCCTTGATCGCCTCCATCTTCGGCTGAAGCTCGCGCATGCGAGCCATGCTCACGTAGGAGGTCTTCGTCAGCGGATACAAGACGATCTTGATCAGCAGCGCGAAGATGATAATGACGAGGCCGAAATTGTGGATAAACGAGCCGAGAAAGTTGAATACCGGAATGAAGATGAACTCGGCCAGGGGACGTGTAATCCACTCGAGCGTATCCCATCCGTAATCTACCATCCCGTACAGGCCGAGGTCGTACTTCGAGATACGGTAGAAATCCATCGGCCCGAGGTACAGCCGAAACGTATCGGCCGCCGCTGGCCCCATGAGCAGGCGAGTGGTATAGACCTCGTTATACGTCTCCTCATAATTGGCCCCGCGCACGCCGATCAGCTCTGCACCGCGCGTCTTCCGGCTGGGAATCACGACGGCCGTAAAGTATTTGTTCTTGACCGCCGTCCAGTCGACTACTCCCGCCAGGCGTTGCTCCTCTTCGGCCTCCTTCTGAAGGGTCACGCTCTCGATCTCGCCCCCACTCCGCGCGTAAGCGCCCGTAGCATTCGCTTCGCGCTCCGGATCCCCTTCGGTATAAGACAGGCCGCCGTTCCAGTCAACCTCGTAACCCTCGCTCGTCATGAAGGTTGGACCCGACTGCTGCACCGCCAACCCGATTTCGTATTCACCGGGCTTGAAGGTATAGGTCTGCCTCAGCATACCACCTGCAATGGCGGTCGTAAAAGAAAGGGATGCTGGCTCGCCTTCAATCCGAAGGGTATCGCCCTGAAATCCCGGGGTGAAGTACAGGGCACGTGTATCGACGACGCGGTTACCGGGTGTGGTAAAGGCCAGAGAAAGCGCCCCATGTGCGGCCGAATCGACCAACTGCACCGGGGTTTTCTGATCGAATTCTTTGTACTTCTTCAGGACGAAGGACTTGAATGTAGCGCCCTTTGAGGAAAGCACTGCGGTGTACAGATCGGTCTGCACCACGATTGTTCGCTCCTCGCCCTCCTGAACGCCGGCAAGGAGCGAATCACTGGGGGGCGCCTGGAGAATGGAGCGCGTAGGCTGATTATTCTCCTGCTCCTGCTCGACAGCAGCCGTCGTGTCTAGCACAGGCTGTTCCTGCTGGGTGGGCCCCTCGCCGTTTCTAGGCGACAGCAACCACAACCAGGCAAACATGATCACCGCAATGAGTACGGTGGCAATGGCAACGTTTCGATCCACTATTTCTAATTCGCTGTGTTCGCTCTAATAAGGCGCCCTGATCCCGGCCTGCATGCGTATGAATCGGGCCGAGGGGGCAGTGCTCGGCCGCTATTCGTTTTCCCTTCCGGATTTACTTTGATACACGCGCCGCGAGTTTCCGCATGGCCTCGGGGAGATCGCGCTTGACACATGAGCTTGCCGAAGAAGGATCGCTTCGGTAAAGCACCATTAAGGTGAGGCAGCTTTCCGAACAAAGAAAGAGGTCTACCAGAACGTGCTGATGCACCCGATAGACCTCACGCAGAATGCGTTTTATTCGATTGCGCACAACAGCTTTCCGAGCCGCACGACCTACCGCAAAGCCTATCTGCACAGGAACGTCCACCCCTACCTCTTTCCTCGATACGACCCGGTAGACCAGCCGAACGCAGCCCACGGCCACGGTCCCAACGCCCTCCGTTGTGCGATCAAAGAGGGGGCGAATGAGGTGTTGCCGCTTCAGCCGGTACGGCTTGGGAAGGCGCTGGGGGCGGGAGGCATCCGCATGGGTGGGCTTCTCCTGCCAGGGCTGCACGGCGAAAACTCAAGTTCACTTGCTGCTGCGCCGGTCGCTCACGGTCAGCCGCTTCCGACCCCTCGCACGGCGGCGCGCCAGCAGCTTGCGACCGTTCTTCGTCGCCATGCGCGAGCGGAACCCATGCGTGTTGGCGCGCTTCCGCCGGCTCGGCTGGTACGTACGTTTGCTCATTAGGCTAGCTATCTCTAAAATTGTCTACGACTTCCTGGGGCTCCAACGCACACGCCGTCTCCAGGTTTTCTCGTCGGGTCCGAACCGGAGTCCGCCCCCCAAAGTAAAAGGCTGACAAGATACGGAATCCGGGGTGCAAAGCAAGGTTCTGCTTGACTTTAACATAAAACAGACGTAGCTTGAATGCCTTTTCTGCGGGAGTAGCTCAGTTGGTAGAGCATCAGCTTCCCAAGCTGAGGGTCGCGGGTTCGAGTCCCGTTTCCCGCTCATCTGATTTTGGATTTTAGATTGCGGGTTTTGGATTCAAAGGACATGCCGCCCGAATCCGGAATCCCAAATCTAAAATCCAAAATTGTTTTGGGCGGTTAGCTCAGCCGGTTCAGAGCGTCTGGTTTACACCCAGAAGGTCGGGGGTTCGAATCCCTCACCGCCCACGCACAGCGATGAATAGCCTGGTGGAAGCTCCCCCAGGCTATTTGCGTTTGCTCCGTGCGCTTCTCAGGCGAACGCGGGCGCCGGCCGGCCCAACTGCTTCAGCATCGCGACGTGGGAGCGAATAGCCGCACGCAACGTAGGCTGGTTATTGTAAGGCACACCGTGCTTCTGAGCCACTTCGCGCACGATTCGGCCGATGGCAGGGTAGTGAATGCTGCATACCTGCGGAAATAAGTGGTGCTCGATCTGGAAATTCAGCCCTCCGATGTACCAGGAGAGCCATCGATTCTCCTGGGCGAAGTCCGAGGTCGTAATCATCTCGTGGACGAGCCAGACGTGCTCCATCGTTCCGTCATCTTCCGGCGCAGGAAACTCCGTCCCCTCCACGACATGCGCCAGCTGGAAGATCACGCCGAGGATGAGCCCCGCAGTGAGATGCATGGCGATGAAGCCTATCAGGAACTGCCACCACGTGATCTCAAGTACGAGCAGCGGAATCACGATGCTGTAAGCGTACACGAACAACTTCGTGCCGATCAGCATGGCGACTTCCGCGCGCGGGTGAACCTTATCCTTATAGGGTCCGATGTCACGCATCATGAAGCACTTGAAGTCTTTGGCGAATAGCCAGTTTAACGTGGCGAAGCTGTACGCGACAAAGGCAAACAGGTGTTGGTATCTGTGAATCGGCTTGAGGGGCGCGGCGGGTGAGAGCCGAATCAGGGGCGAGACCGTCAGGTCTTCGTCGAGACCCGGGATGTTGGTATACGTGTGATGGATTACGTTGTGCGTGATCTTCCACATGTACCCGTTGGCTCCCATCAGGTCGAACGTCAGGCCGAGGAGCCGGTTGACGTGCGGATTGGACGAGTACGCACCGTGCAGCGCGTCATGTGCAACCGAGAAGCCGATTCCGGCTAACCCTATGCCCATGAGCACCGCCAGCGCGAGCATCCGCCACGGATTGAACCAACCGGTCAGAATAAGCACATATGCCGCGACCGTCCCGGAGATCAACACGGCAGTCTTCATCACCATCCGGACGTCGGCATGGCGAGACCGGCCCGTCGAGTCGAAATACGCCGCTACGCTGGCCTTTACCTCCGACACGAACAGCGCCTGGTCCCGGTTGGGGAATCGTACCTTCTGAGGTGGATTCATTTTTTTTCCAGAATGTGTGTGGACTGCGCTAATGATGCGTCAACGTGACAGCGCCATACTTACGGAACGGGTCGGTCTGCGAATCGAGCACGCCGCCACGGGTGGCAGAGATGCCAGTAACCCTCAGTTGCTGATGCGACGAGAATAGTAAGAGAAATGCACGTAAGCAACTGTATGACTGCCACACGCGCGTGAATCTAACAGCGTGCAGCTAACAAAGGAGGCCCTGCCGTTTGGCGGGGCCTCCTTTCACGACCGTTTGCGCCAGGGCGCATCAGAATAGGACGCTCTCAGAACGAGCGGCGTCCGCCGCCTGAGCGCTCCTCGCGAGGCTTGGCCTCGTTCACCGTCAACCGGCGATCGCCAAAGTCCTTGCCATTCAGTCCACCGATCGCCGCCTGTGCTTCCTGGCGGTCGGGCATCTCTACGAAGCCAAAGCCGCGGGAGTCGCCGGTGAACTTGTCCTTGATGATAGCGGCAGTGCTCACGTTGCCGTAGGCCTCAAATGCTACTCTGAGTTCCGCCTCCGTAGTTGCGTGGGGCAGATTTCCAGCGTAAATGTTCATTTTCTATTCGGTTAGTAGCACCGAGCGGCCATCAACAGAAAAGGCTTTTTACCATAAGGTCGTTCGCTTGACGCACCTTATGGTAAAAAGCCTGAGATAGCTACAAGGATGCAGTGATGTAGAACCGTCCTTACACGACGTCGGCTGGGAGAGGTTCCTGGAGACGATCTCTTTCTCTTAACGCCCGCTCGCCAGGCCGGTGCACGCCAGCCCTGTCAGCAACCTGTGTTCAGCACAACAGGTAGCAAAAAGTCCCGGCAAGACCCTGATTGGTAAAACCTGAACGCTAAATCTCCTCAACAGGCCGCAAAACGTTCAACTTCTCTTCCAGGACGCGAACGAGACTCTGCGCGTCCGCTCCCTTCAACTCCAACTGCTGGTTACTGTCGAAAGTGACGATTAGCTGCAGACCCCCGGTATACTCTCGGCGAACGGCAAAGGCTACCCGATCGAGGTTGATGTAGTAAGGGCCGATTCTGATGGTATCCATGATCCAACTCCATTTAGCGAGATTTACGGCCGCAGATGCGGATGATCCTGGTGCAGACACCGGATGGGGAAGCGCTTCCTACCACAGAAAGCTGTTACAGCCCGTCAGGGTCGTGCGGATCTCTCGCATTGTAGCGGACAACGAGATATCCGAGAAAGCCGAGGAAGACGACAACCGCCGCGATGTGTCGGATGGAAAGCGTCACGTCCACACTTCCCACTTGCACAATGGCGGCAAACAGCCCCGCGAACCCAAGTATTACCAGCAACACAAACCACGCTCTCCCCCGCATCGTTATGGCTCCCGATGGATTCACCGCTGCAAGCTATGCTCGCATAGCTGGTCCTTTAACACGCCACCGCACGAAAAGACTCGCTCACCCGAATGATCCCAAATCCGGTTATTCACTTGAGGAATGGTGAAAGCAAAAGAAGCTCCCCTCCTTTCCAAGGAGGGGATACAGGGGTGGTTTGCATCTGCTCCAGGATCGACAGTTTTTCCTACCGATACTGATCATCCAGATTTGGTATGATCCTTCAAGTTCAGGTATGCTCAAGCGGAAAGGGGGGAAGCCCGAACCTCCCGACGAATTCCGCCTGAGAGCCGGAATGGCTCAATCGGACGCGATCAGGCAGGCACCTCCTATGCTGCCACAGACAAGATATGCCGAACCTGAGCGCCCTGTGTGCCCCTCAGCGCACTTCGGCTCAGGCGAACATAGGGACCAGCTTACTCCTTACGCCTGTAGTTCTCTCCCGGCCTCTACCGGCGCCAGAGCAGCCGCACCTTCCCTCCTTCCGCGCACCAGACGAAACAGGGCGGCCAGCACGAAGATGATGCCGAGCACCGTGACGATGGACGAACCCGCCGGGAAGTCGAATTGCACGGAAAAGTAAATCCCGAAAAAGCTGCCGAACAGGCTCACCAACAGCGCGATGAGGACGAGGCTCGCCTTGCCGCGCGTGAACAGAATGGCCGAGACGGACGGCACGACGAGATAGGAGAACACCGGGATGACGCCGCCCACCCGCACGGCCAGCACGATGGCGAGTCCGATGGACAGGTAAAAGAGGAAATTCCAGAGATTGAAGACCCCCAGTTCCTCCAGGTTCTTCTGCTCGAAGTGTTCCGTGATCTCGAAGAACCTGCGGCGGAAGATGAAGTGCATCAGGCCCAAAATGCCGAAGACGCCCGCCATCCACAGGATCTGCTTGTGCGTTGCCGTGAAGACGCTGCCGAAAAGCACCTCCGAGATGTCGGCGTCGCCGTGCGCCGTCTTCGAGATGAGCAGCACCGTCAACGCAGAGGTGAACGCATAGATGATGCCGATAATAGCCTCCTGCTTCAGCCGCTTGTCCGACACCTTGATGAAGGACAGGATGAACGCGCCCGCCAGCGTAAAGACGATCGAAATAACCGTCGGATCTTCCCCGATAAAGGCGGCAAAGGCCACGCCGAGCATCGAAATCTGTCCGAGAGCCAGGTCGACGAACACGATCCCGCGCCCTACGACGTGAACACCGAGGTAAGATAGCAGCAGCCCCATGATCACGCTGACGATCAGGGCGCTGCGGACGAAGTCGAGGGCAAAGAGTGTACTCATCGGAAAACAGGCGATGGGAATGGTGCGGTGAGCGCGTTCCAGTGGCGATCTATCCTTACATGCCGGCCGATTGCAGCGCCTTCGTTAGGACGTCCAGATTGTAGTCGAACAAGTCGAAGTAATCCTTGATCTGGGGGAAGGCGCCTACCGACGTAGCCAGGATCACCACCTTGCCGTTCACTTTGCGCGCCACCAGGTCCGCGTTGTCGGTTTTGAAGTAGGGGGAAGTAATGATGGCCTGAACGTGCTGCTGCTGCATCTCCCGGATGACTTTCGCCAGTTGAGAGGGCGTAGGCGGGATGCCGGGCTTGGGCTCCAGAAAGTCGATGATCTCCAGCCCGAAGCGCTGCTCAAAGTAGGGCCACTCATTGTGGTAGGCAATGACTTTTGTGCCCTTGTACGGCTTCATCTTTGCCTCCCATTCCACCAGCTTGGCGTCGATCTGGTCGTCGAACTGCTTGAGATTGGCGGCGAAGTACGCCTCGTTGGCCGGTTCCAGCCGGGCTAGTGCTTCATAGATGTTCTGCGCAATGGTCTTCCCACGCACGGGGTCGAGCCAGTAGTGCGGGTTTCCGTAGATGTGGATGTCGCCCTGCTCCCGGCTTACGCTGGTAGGCACTTGGAGCAGTGGCACGCCGACGGAAACATCGACGTATCCCGGAGCTCCCTTCAAAATTTTGCCGTTACGCGCACTGTTGAGCAACGGCGGCACCCAGCCGGTCTCCAGATCGAGCCCGACGGTCACGAACATGTCCGCGCGGGCGAGCTTGGTGATGTAGCTCGGCTTGGGGTCCACGAAGTGTGGGTTCTGGTAACCGGTGGCGATAGGAAAAACGTCCACCTTGTCTCCGCCGACCAGCTTCGTGATACTGGCCAGGTCAGGCAGGGTCGTGACGACGTCGAGCTTCTTCTGCGCCTTCGCTGGCTGAGGAAGCAGCAGAAATACCGAAACGACTAGAAACAGAAAACGATGGAACACCTGCATAAGACGAAACCTCTTGGCTACTACTTAACCACCACGTCTAGTATTCGTGCGCGCCGTGCGCGCCAATGACGAAGATCACGCGCGCCAGGGCCTGACTGCTTCGGTCGATTCCGTCACCCCACAACGTGCGTCCGCCCAGTTCGATCTTTTGAAACTCCGTAAGGTGCCAGCCGAGGGTGGCCGAAGCGCCGTACTCGTTCCATGAGGCATCGTCCGGCACGTCGGACTGGTCGAAACGGCCCGTCAGAAACCACCGCCGGGCCAGTTGATACGTGGCTAGGGCGTACATGCCGAAGGTGGTGGTGCTGGCGCCCGGAATCTGGCCTGCGTCGCTCAGAAATGCTTCGCTTTGCAGCGTGAGACTGTGATACGTGTTGAATTGCACCGGCTTCCACTTGTACGTCACGTCTAGCCCGCCCATCAGCGTGGATCGGTCGTTCGGATTCGGACCTGCTATGCCGGTGAGACCTACTTCCAGCGTGGAATTGGGCGTCAGATCCCAGAAATTTCTGAGGTGGCTGGTGTAGAGCAGTCGGTTATCCCCACTGTAAACGAAACTTTCGCCCTCTCCGGGGCCGCGCGAGATCTCGAACGTGAATTCCTGGAAAAAAGCCGGGTTGGGCACTAGCCAGCTCAATTCGATGCCCTCGTCGTTAAGCCCCTCCTCCCCGAAATAGTTCAAATAGACCAGCGGCATGTCGATGAATGGCAGCGCGTGGGGATGGATGCGGTTAATCTTCCCGACAGTGCTCCGGAACTTGCCGCCTTTGAGTTGTAGCTGATGCGGCAGTGAGAGCGTCGTCAGATAAGCCTCCTCCAGATCGAAGTGGAAGCCGCCCGGCCCATGATCGGCCGCCACGAAAACGTCGGCGCGGGCGTAGGGGTCTACGACAGACTGGAAGGACAGCTCTGCTTCGTGGAGTTCCGCATCCACGTTGCGTTCTCCTTCGGAGGTGTACCACGCGCGCAGGTCTCCGATGACGCTGATCCGGGGATTCGTGGTGGGGGCGCTGCGAGGTGCTGCCTGGGCCGGTGTTGGCGTTGGTGTTGCCGCGGCCTGCCCGGCCATCTCCTTTTCCAACTCCTTGATGAGCAGCGAGTCAACCGCTGCCGTCGAGTCTCGATCCTGGGCTACCGCCACCGAGCCGGCTGCCCATAAGGACAGTACCAGCAATGAACTACTGATCCGCAAAAAAGACATGAAACGGGGCGTACTGGAGGCGGCTGACTTCGCGAAGGCGCGTATGCATGTCATCCGCGAAAAGAATGCATGTCGGTCAACACCCAAATTGCACACTGGTTTCTCTGAAAGCAATAGATGCGCTGCTTACCGTGCGCGGGCTGGCAAAAGGCTCGAGGGTCGGCACGCCTGAATTCGGCACAGAGATGGCTGTGGGGGCGTCCGTTCGGCAGGCATTGATCTTCCGGGCCGAATCGCAGCAAGGCAGGTAAAAGTGAACATTTGCCTGCGTCATTTTAACCCGAAGTGCGGCGGATGAAGAACCCTTCGGAAGCACGCCTGAACTTTACCCGGCCTTTCTGTGCACCGCACTGGCAAAAGCGCATGTCTAAATCCGTGTGCGCAGCAGTCGATACTCTGAGCCGACGCCCCGATTTATCTGCAAGTAAATACCCTATATGGACGCAAGCTGTCATACATTCCGGTACAATCCCTGGGCAGTTCGTCGTCGTGGATCGCAAGCACTTCCACGATGGCAATGGTGCAGCCTGGGCAATACGAGAGTATCAGGCGTTCGCGCAAGTTGGGCACAGCCCCCGAAAGCGCTTCTGGCAGTGCCGAAAACTCGTAGCACTGACGTAGTATAGTGCACACAGTCGTGCGGCTCGTATCGTGAACCGAATGCCACATCATACGCTCGCTCCACATCGGCAAGCCGATATAGCCGAGCTTCGCCTGGGTACCTGCCGTGTGCTCTGCGGCGTCGCCGTCGTGCTCATCCTGGCGTTCTGGGCCGCGTACCGCCTGACTGATCCTGCCGCAATCGATCCCCTCTGGGGACGGCTGCTGGCCGCCTCGATTCCCCTGTCGCTCCTGATTGGCACGTTCGTAAGCCCGCATGTACGAGAGCACTGCGTGACCTTCACCCAGGGAGCCATCTACCTGCTCACCGCCTGGTCTCTGGCGTTGGTCGCGGTAAACCACTTTTCCCCCGACTATGCGATCGCACTCCTGTTCTGCGTCTTTGCATTTGCGCTATGCTTCCGGGTGGGTTTGAGCGATGCAAAACCGCTTCTCTACTACCTCGGGTTTATGGTGGCGGCAACAGGCGCGGTGATCGTAGTTGCCGGCCATTCCGACGTGAGTATGGCCGTTTTTGTCGCCTGTGTCGTGAGCACGGCGCTCTTGATATTCATTGAAGCCCGATCTCACCTTCAAGTCCAGAACGCGCTTACAAACACGGAGCAGCGCTTCCGCTCCGCCGTGGAAGCAGGATTGGATGCCTTCTTCATCCTGCAGAGTGTCCGGGATGCGTCCGGTAAACTCACGGACCTCCGCATCTCCGATGTAAACGGCCGGACCGAAGTGCTTCTTTCAAGAGAACGCACCGCTCTCATCGGCCGCACCCTCCGTGAGCTTTTCCCGGCGTCGACCACATCCACATTCCTGGAAAAGTGTGAGCACACCATCCAGACAGGCGAACTCTTTCAGGAAGAAAGGCACGTTAACGTCCCCGGATTGGCGGGCGCGTGGCTCCATCTGCAAGTGGTACGCATCGGCGATGGGGTATCCATCATCGCCCGTGACATTACGAAGACGAAGGACTTCGAGGCAGAACTGATCTCGGCGAAGGAGCATGCCGAAGAAATCGCCGAGCTGAAGTCGGCCATCCTGGCAAACATGAGCCACGAGGTACGGACGCCCCTTACGGCCATCCTCGGATTCGCTCAGGTGCTGGGAGACGAAGTCGACGAAAAGCACAAGGAGTTCGTCCACCTCATCGCGCAGGGAGCACAACGCCTGCAATCGACGCTGACCTCGGTACTCGACCTCGCCCGCCTCGAAAGCGACAACTACATCATCCGCTTGTCTGAGTTCGACGTGGTCGCGCACGTGAGGGCGGTCATGCGCTTGTTTACGCCACTCGCCGAACAGAAGGGGCTTCGCCTTCACGTTTCGCATTCGGAGCCCGGGATCCAGGCTCTGCTCGATGAAACAGCGCTCGAAAGGGTGCTTACCAACCTGATCAGCAACGCCATCAAGTTCACCGAGCACGGTGAGGTCTGGGTAGACGTAAAGGCGGACGCGCACATCGTTCATATCCGGGTGGCGGATACGGGAATCGGCATCAGTTCCTCGTTTATGGTCCACCTCTTCGAGGAGTTCAAGCAGGAATCTGAGGGAATGTCCCGCGTGTACGAAGGGACCGGCCTCGGCCTCGCCATCACCAAGCGATTGCTGGATTACATGGGCGGCCTCATCGAGGTGGAAAGCGAGAAGGGACAAGGCACCACGTTTACGGTGAGCCTCCCCCGCAACCTGGCCGTGGCCCGCCCTGGTTCTGACGCGGAAATGGTCGAGACGGTGCATTTTTCGTCGACAGATGGAAACGAGGCCGTCGTAACATCCGCCTGAACCTGGGCGGGCCACGGCACGGCTTTCGTTTTCACATTCCGCCCGCTTATTTTGTCGCCCTGTCGCCCTGGCACGTATCGCGTCAGGAAACCTCGGCACACATCCGTCCCGCTCTACCCTATCCCTCATGGCCACCCTTCTTGAGATCTCGAACGAACTGCTGACACTGGAAGCACGGCTGGAAGAACTTGGGGGAGACGTGGAGGAGGCGGGGGGGCTGGTAGACCACTGGCTCGCCGCCTGTGAGCGACAGCGTGAGAAGCTCGACAACTATGCCGCCCTCGTGCGCGACCTGGAACTCCGTGCGGAAGCACGCAAGACGGAGTCCCGCAGGCTGGCCGAAAGGGCCCGGCAAGATGCCGAGCGTGCTGCCTTCTTGAAGGAACGCCTCAAGCATCACTTCGTCCGGCATGGCATTCAGTCGATGGATACCACCCGCTTCCGCATCACGCATGCGCGGAACGGGGGCCTGCTGCCGTTGCTGCTCGACGTGGATCCGGAGACGCTGCCCGAACCCTACCGGCTTACCGACGTCCGCTACAAGGCCGACGCGGAGGCCATCCGGGCAGCACTTGAAGCAGGAGAACCGCTGACCTTCGCCCGCTTTGGCGAAAGGAGCACCAGTATCCGCATCTCATGATCCGGGACCGGGGACACCCATAGCACATCCCCCTCCCCACTCCTTCTCTCCTCCTTTCCTCCTTTCCTCCTTTCCTCCTTTCCTCCCCTCCTTCCCTCCTTCTCTCTTTCTTTCCTTCCCTCCTTCCCAAATCCCCATCCGAACACGACCAGTCAACCGTTAACTGCTCACTACAAACTGTTAACTGCTGAAAAGTCAAGGTTAAAAAAATAACCTTGCGCAACGACACATGCTTTCATACATACAAACAGACCTCCGCCGCCCCGTTCTTTGACATCCTGTATCCAACTCCTCCCTTGAGTGAGGTGGCCCGCCAGGGCCGGAGGGTGTCGTGCAACCCGAACCCAATGGCACACCCCTGTGCCATGTGTGCCATCGCTGGTATTCCACCGTGGGGGCGCAAGGCCGCGCGTCCTCAACAGAACCGCCTCCACCCGCACCGGCACAAAAACCCGGTAAATGTGTGCCATCCGCCCTGCACCCCCAAAACCACCTGCTCCGCGTGCAATCTGTGCAACGAACAACCAGCAAATGACCAACGATCACCGACAAACCTGAGCCAGTTGTGCCATCCGGATCTGCCCTACGCCCCTGGAAACGCCACATTCACCCCGGCACAGAAAGAATGCGGCGAATTTGTGCCATTGATCCGCGGGCCCTAACACGTGCACACTCGAACACTCCCGCTTTCCGCGTGCAAAGTGTGCAACCAACCCCCTCGCCAAACCCAGCCCGCACTTCACCACGCCATAAACGACTGACTATGGACGACCAGCAAACCTGTGCCATTTGTGCCATGCCGCCCGGCTTCATAACCCGCAAAACGCGGCGAGATACCGCTATTATCCTACGGTACACAAAAATACCGGCCGAATGTGTGCCATTTGTGCCATCCGCCTGCCGAACTTGAACACATGAACACCCCAACACGACACAAACCCGTCCCCTCCGGTTGGTTCGGACGCCGCTCGGCCCTACTTTTAGGAAGTGCCAAATAGATAAGCCTCACCCTGAGTTCGAGGCAAAACCGTTTGATTTCCCCGTGCTGGAACCGCCCCCGGAGTGCTTGAATACGAACTCATCTCTCCCGCTTACCTTTTATCATGAAAGCATTCATCATCGCCTTGCTACTGGTTTGCTGCCATGTGCCGGCTGTCGCCCAACCGAGCCA
>DASSAV010000515.1:0-9976 GCA_035699265.1 Rhodothermales bacterium | reverse complement strand
ATGCTGGAACACCAGCCTCACCTGCTCTGGCCGCAGGCCGTGCGGACTCCACCCGTCCGGCCACCCCGGCGTCTCGAACGCATACACGAACGACCCCGGCACTCTACCCAGGATCTCCGTCAGGTCCAATACCGGCAGCCGCGCAGGCAACGTATCCACACCCACAATCTCTCCCCCGCCGACACCCATGAACCCCATCGGCGGCCCCACTGCCTCCAACGTATCACGTAATGCCGCCGCCGTATCCGCCACGACTCCCATCGAGTCCACCCCCACCCCGCTCGTGTCCGGTACCACCTGTGCCCGCACCCTGCCTGGCGCCGACAGCCACAAAACCAACCCCAACACAAATCTCACTACCCACCCGTAGCCGCAGGCTTTAGCCTGCGCCAGCCCGCCGCGCCCGCCCGATCCTGTAAACACACCCCACCTCATTCCGGAAACAGCCCGTACAGGCGGCTCTCGATCTTCGCAATCACCTGCATCCGGTGCTCCGGCATGTTCACGAAATCAGACTCGTCCACGTCGATGATCACCTTCGGCCCCAGGTCGTACCGCTCGATCCAGTCCTCGTACAGCACGTTCAGCCGCTCCAGGTACTCGATCCGAATGCTCGACTCGAACGCCCGCCCACGCGCCTGGATGTGCCGCACCAGCGTCGGCACCGACGCCCGCAGGTACACCAGCAGGTCCGGCGCGCGGAGATACGACACCATGATGCCGAACAGCGCCGAGTAGTTCTCGTAATCCCGGCCCGACATCAGGCTCATCTCCGACAGGTTCCGCGCGAAGATCTCCGCATCTTCGTAAATCGACCGGTCCTGCACGATCGTGTGCGGCACCTCCTCGATCTCCTGCTGGCGCATGAACCGGCTGGAAAGAAAAAACACCTGAAGGTTGAACGACCACCGCCGCATGTCATTGTAGAAATCCGCTATGTACGGATTGTCGTCCACCCGCTCGTAAAACGGCTCCCACTTGAAGTAGTCGCTGAGCACCTTCGTTAGCGAGCTCTTCCCCGCCCCGATGTTGCCTGCAATCGCAACGTACTTCTTCCCGAGCGCCGATGCCTGTGTCGTCTTAGCCATGCCCTGATGCAAACCGCCGGAGTCCCCGATCCATCAAAGCGCCCAAGATACACCACCCCCACGAAAAGCAACCCTGAAATCGAGCCCGCGCCCAAACTGGAGGGTAAGGCCAAGTGCGGGTGCTGCGGAGCCGGAAGGCGTGTCAGGCGGGGGCCGGAGCGGGAAGGGGTACGTCGCGCCGGAGGAGCTCGATGGAGAACGTGCTGCCTTCTCCGAGCGCGCTCTCCGCCCACACGCGCCCGCCGTGAAGTTCGACGATCTGCTTGACGATGGAGAGGCCGAGGCCCGTGGACGACTCGCCGCCCGTGGGAACGGCCGAGAGGCGCTGAAACTTCTTGAACAGACTCTCCTTGTCGGCTTCGGTAAGGCCGGGACCCTGGTCGTGCACCTGGAAAACGACCGTGGTCTCTTCCTCACGGACCGAGATACTGATGGACGTGCCGTGGGGCGAATACTTGACGGCATTGTTGACCAGGTTGTCCAGAGCTTCCTTGAGCAAGTCACAGTCGGCGTGGACGACGCAAAGACCCTGGCCCTCCGCGCGGCAGACGATGGACTGCTGCTTTCGGTCGGCCTGGCCCTGGTTCGCGCGCACGACGTCCGCTACGAGGGCGGCCAGGCTGATCTCTTCCCTGTGTAGTTCCAGCTGGCCACTTTCGAGTGCTTCCGACTCCAGGAGTTGGCTGACCAGGTGCAGCATGCGGTCGGAGGCATCCTGGATGAGCCCGAGAAGATCGGCGGCCTCGGGATCGGCGGCCACCTCGCTCCGGACGATCTTCGCAAGCTCTCGGACGCCGCTGAGGGGGTTCTTGAGGTCGTGCGCGACGAGCCGCAGCATTTGCGACTTGTGATCCGTGACGTCGCGCAGGGCCTCGTTCGCACGCCGAAGCTCGCCGTTGAGGCTCTTGAGCTTGCCCTGTTGCACCCGCAAGGCCAGGAGGCTTCGCACCCGGGCCACCAGTTCCCGCGCGTTGAACGGCTTGGCCACGTAGTCGTCGGCGCCTGCCTCAAAGCCCTCGATCTTGTCTTCGAGCGATGCGCGGGACGTGAGCAGGATGATCGGAATGTGGTCGAGCTGCTTGTCCGACTTCACGGCGCGGCACAGGTCGTATCCATCCATCTGCGGCATCATCACGTCGGAGACGATCAGGTCGGGGCTGTATTCGTGCGCTTTGTGCAGGGCATCCTGCCCGTCTACGGCGGTGATGACGCGGTACTCCGGTTGGAGGCAGCTCGCGACGTAGGCGCGAATGTCCGGGTTGTCGTCCACAGCGAGAATAAGCGTATCGGTCGTCGAACCAGCGGTTTCGGCATGGGCGCTCACGCCGTCGCCACCGGGAATGTCGTCTTCGTCGAAGACCGCCAGTTCCACCATCGGGCCGCGCGACACGTAGGCGGCTTCTTCGTCCTCCTCCGGGGCCGGCGCTTCGCCGGCGTGTACGACTTCGCGTGGGAGGACGACGGTAAACACAGTGCCTTCCCCGATGGTACTCTCCACCGAGATATGCCCGCCGTGCAGTTCGACCAGTTCTTTGGTAAGCGAAAGGCCGATTCCGGTGCCCTCCTGCACCCTGGAGACGGTGCCGTCGACCTGCCGAAAGCGATCGAAGATGTACGGCAGTTCGTCTTCGGGAATGCCGACGCCGGTATCCCGCACCTGCACCTCGATAGTCCCGGAGCCGCCGCCATCGGGGCTTGCAGTTTCCGGCAGCTTTTCTTCCAGCGTGACCCGGATGGAGCCGCCTGCTGGGGTGAATTTCACGGCATTCGAGAGCAGGTTGAAGAACACCTTCTCCAGGCTTTCGGGGTCGAAGGCGACGTGCAGGCGCTCCGGGTTGGAGGTAAAGTGGAGCCTGATGTCGTCTTTCTCGGCAAAGGCCGTAAACGACAGCACGATGCCTTCGAGCAAGGCTGTGAGGTTGCCCCCCCGCAGACGGACGTGCATCTTGCCCGCTTCGAGCTTCGACAGGTCCAGGAGCTGGTTTATCAGGCGGAGCAGGCGGCGCGAGTTGCGCAGCATGATCTCGAGTTGCTTCCGCAGGGTGCCGCCGACGGTTCCGTATACACCCGTCAGGGCATTTTCGAGCGGGCCGATGTTCAGGGTAAGCGGTGTCCGGAACTCGTGTGAGATGTTGCTGAAGAACCGCATCTTGATCCGGTCCATTTCGAGGAGCCGTTCCGCCTGCTCCTCGATGATCTTCTTCGAGCGCTCGGTTTTTTCGACCTCTTCGCGCAGTTTCAGCGTCCGGTCCTGGACGAGTGCTTCCAGTTCCCGGTGCCGTGCGGTGAGGTGGCGTATGCGCAGGCGGTGCAGTCCGGCACTCAGAGCGACCAGGGCAAGGGCGCACAGGAGGAAGAACCAGGGTGTCTGGTAGAAGAACGGCTCCAGGTAAAGGGATAGGGATGCGGGGGTGGTGCTCCACACGCCGTCGTTGTTGACGGCCCGCACCTGGAATTCGTACCGGCCCGGAGGCAGCTTCGTGTAGAAGGCTTCCCGGTGCGTGCCGGCATCCACCCACGCATCGTCTACACCGATGAGGCGATACTGGTATTGCACCTTTTCCGGCGCGATCAGGCTGAGCCCGACGTACCGTATCTCCAGTCTGGAACGGCCGCGCGGCAGGCGAAGCATCCCGGACATCGGAATGGACTGCCCATCGGCGAGGACGCCTTCGATGACGATGGGCGGCGGCTGCGTGTTGAGGCGGATGTGTTGCGGGTCGATGGAGACGGCACCCCGTGTGGAAGGGAACCACAGGCGGCCGTCCCGGCTGCGCCACCCTGCCGGCTGCGCCCCGCCGTTGAACTCCTTGCTCCGAAGCCCGTCACTCTTTCCGTACGCCGTCGAACGAACCGTATTCACCTTGCCGTCCATGAAGGCGTTCACTTCCTGCTTGTTTACCTGGAACAGCCCCTGGTTGCAACTCATCCAGAAGAAGCCGGAATCGTCTTCGAGCACCTGGAAGATGTTATCGTTGAAGAGCCCGTTCTTAGCGGAGATGTAGTCGACGTGTCCGTTCTTCAGCCGTGCAAGCCCTCCCTCGTACAGCCCGAACCAGAGCACGCCCTCCGCATCCGAATGGAGCGAGAGAACGAAATTGGACGGGAGGCCGTTTTGAGTGGAGTAGCGGGCGACGACACTGTCACCTTCGAGAATGGCCAGCCCCCCGTCGTATGTGCCGACGGCGAGGCGGCCCTGACCGTCCGAACCGATCGCCGAGATGAAGTTGCTGGGCAGGCCGTCCGACGTAGTGAGCGTCGTGAAGCGCCCGTTCCGATACCGGCCGAGGCCGTGGTTGGTCCCGATCCACAGCGTTCCGGCGGCATCTTCGTACAGGGCGTAGATGCTATTGTCGGGAAGCCCATCCCTGGTGGTGTAGGTGGTGAATCGTCCGCCGCGGTACCGGCTGAGGCCGCCATTGTGCGTACCGAACCAGATCGAGCCGTCGCGCCCGCCCCAGATGCTGAATACCGAGTTGCCGCCGAGCCCGTCCTGTGTGGTAAACGTCGTAGCCGCGCCGTTTTCCAGGCGAGTGACACCGCCGCCGTCCGTACCGATCCACAGGGCGCCCCCAGCATCCTCATAGACGGCGTAGGCGGCATCGCTTCCGAGTCCTTCTCGTGTGGTGTAAGGTGTGAACTTGCCGTCCCGCAGGCGGTCGAGTCCACCCCCTTCCGTTCCGATCCAGAGGCTCCCTTCCCGGTCGGAGAAGAGGGCGATGACCCGGTCGCCCGTAAGGCCGTCGGCGGTAGAGAGCGTGGAGAAGCGGCCGTTCGAGAAGCGCGTGAGGCCCATCCGATCGGTGCCGATCCAGAGCGTACCAGCTGCATCCTCATGGAGCGCCGTGATGGCGTCGGCGGGTAGCCCATCGGCTGTCCGGTACGTGGTAATCACCCCGTGCTGCAAGTGGGCGAGCCCTCGCTTCGTGCCAATCCACACGGAGCCGTCCCGTGCCGCGAGAAGCCTGGTAATCTCGTTGTCGGGGAGGCCTTCGGCCGTGGTGAACGTGCGATGGCGCCCGGCCCGGTAGCGGATCAATCCTGCGTCGCGGGTGCCGATCCAGAGGTTACCCTGTGCATCGGAGATCAGGGCGCTGACGCGGCCGCTCTGTAGGTAGGTTTCACTCGGGCGGGTAAAGCGGCCACCCTCGAAGCGGGCGAGCCCGGCGTCGAACGTGCCTGCCCAGAGCGTCCCGGAAGCATCCTCGGCGACGGCACTGACCTGATTGCTGGGGAGGCCGTCTCGTCGGCTGAAGCTTTGCATCCGGCCGCCGCTCCACCGTGCCAGTCCGCCGCCTCGCGTAGCGATCCAGAGACTTCCTCGCTGGTCTTCGTACAGCGCAGAGATATCACTCTTCAGGAGGGCGGAATTCGTCTTGTCGTAGGTATGGAACTTCAGACCGTCGAAGCGGGCGAGGCCTTCCTGTGTGCCCAGCCACAGATAACCGTCGCGTGTCTGGAGAATGGCCGTGACGGAGAGCTGCGGCAGGCCGTCGTCGTCCGTCCACGTGTCGAGCAGGTACTGGGTAAGGGCTTTGGAGGGGTGCAGGGCGGGGGCCGTCTGCGCCCGCGAGACCGTGGCAGCGCCGGACGACAGCACCCCCGTGCCGACGACGAACACGAGCAGACGTGCGAGAGGAAAGGAGCGACGAAGGTTCATACGTTTCGTCACGCGATGGAGGTGCGGGGGTGGCCGCCCGTGGTCCGCCCTCGATCTAAGCCCGGAGAATATGCCCGCTGCAAAGGTCAATATACTGCGCTCCGTGACACTTAGGGAGACGCAGGGGATATCAGCGGAAATATCGGCTGAGAGCAGCCAAACTTAAGCCCGAAGTTCGGCGTGGAGCGGGAATGGGGGAATTGGTGATGCGTAATGGATAATGCGTAATACCGACTCGGGATGAACCGTTTGGCTTGTGGAGAAGAGGAAGGGATGAGGAAAGGGGAAGTATCTACGAGTGTACGATGGGAAAGAGCGTGGGTAGTGAATCCAAAATCCAAAATGGAGGATGGGGAGAGGGTGGATGAGAGGAGGGTTTGGGGGGCGAGGGTTTTGACAGGAGTTCTTAACCGATTCGCCGTGTGTCCGATACTCCCGTCGTTGCCGAATCATTCCGTGTTGCTTGCCCATGACGACAGACGCCGCAACCCAGGCCATCGCCGCAGCCGCTTTCGCCGATGCGGCCCCGGAGATCGCACACGATCTTCGTCTGCTGAACGCGCATCTCGCGGCCCTCGCGGAGCATGCACGCCTGCTCGCGATCGAAGACAGGCTGACGGAGGAAGCAGCTTCCGTGCTCCTGCTGAATGCACTCCGGCTGGAGGCGTGGCTGAGGCCGGGAAGCCTGAACTGAAAGAGTGAATGAGAGGGGAAGGGAGAGAAAGAGAGGAAGAAAGTGGGAGAGGAGGAAAGGACGAAGGGAGGAGAGGAAGGAAGAAAGAGAGGAGAAGGGGGGAGTTCTTCGATCCAAAATCGGAAATCCAGAGTGGGGGGATTTGACGAAACGGGTAAGAAATCGGCTGGTGCCGTAGCGATGGATCGGTAGGTGTATATTCCCGTATGCGCCCTAACCTCCTCCAGCACATCTTCTTCTTCGCGTTGCTGGCCCTCACGACGCTGGTGTTTTATCACCTCATCGAGGGCTTTATGCAGCCCATATTCTGGGCAGCCGTACTGGGGGTGATCTTTCGACCCGTCCGCCGAAAGTGGCTTCGGTATATCCCAGGCCACAATTCCATCGCGTCTTTCCTAACCGTCATTGTCGTCGTGCTGACGGTCGTCCTGCCGCTTTTCCTGATCGGCATGGCAGTGACCCGGGAGGCGCTCACGGTCTACCAGCGCTTCCAGTCCGGTGAACTCAACATTACCGGGATCTCGACCTTTTTCGAGCGAATGACGCCCGAGGCGAACCGCCTTCTGGAGCAGTACGGCGTTGACGTCGACAAGATCAATGAGCAGGTCACGAACACCGTCGTGTCGGCCGGGCAATACGTTGCGTCTCAGACGCTGGCATTCGGGCAGCGGGCATTTGCCATCCTGGGGCTGTTCTTCCTGATGCTCTACCTGCTCTTCTTTTTCATCCGTGACGGCGACCGCATCCTGGAGGCGATCATCAAAGTCCTCCCGCTGGGCGACGTCCGTGAGCGGCGCCTGTTCGCGAAGTTTGCGGAAGTTTCCCGCGCTACGTTGAAGGGAACGCTCGTCGTGGCCGTGCTCCAGGGCGGGCTGGGGGGCATCATCTTCTGGATTCTAGGCATCACGGCTCCCGTATTGTGGGGCGTGGTCATGACGTTCATGTCGCTGCTGCCTGCCGTCGGCTCCGCCATCGTCTGGGTGCCCGTCGCCATCGTCTTGTTCGCCACGGGTCACGTCATCAAGGGCGTCCTCCTGATCCTCTTCGGCACGTTCATCATCGGCCTGGTAGACAACATCCTGCGCCCGATCCTCGTCGGGCACGACACGAAGATGCCGGACTACCTGGTGCTGCTGGCGACGCTGGGCGGGCTGACGGTGTTCGGCCTCTCGGGGTTCATTATCGGGCCCGTGATCGCCGCCCTCTTCCTGGTGCTATGGGATATGTTCCAGGAGCAATACAGTGTGCCCGAAAACCCGAAGCCCAACCCAGAGGCGGCAAAGCTTCCGAGCGGCACCACGGCGCCTCCGCCTTTACCTGACGACGAACTCGCGCAGAAGGAACTGCCAAACAGGCCGGTCGAGAGCGGGCCTGAGCGGGAAGGGTAGCGTACGCCAAAGCTGAAATGAGCAGGGTACGAGTGTCCGTCCGCTCCCACGTCTCCTTTCTCACCCCCATATAGCCGGCCTGGCGACGATTCCGAAACAAAGCGGAACCTGGGAATCAAAGGGGCGCAGAACTTGTCAATCAAGAACCGTCGAGAGTAGCCGGCCTGTGCTGATTCCATGTGCGGCAGGCCGGGGATTGCCTTCAAGGAATACGACAATCTGGCATGAGGAGGTCTGAAGTATGAAGAGATCTCGCCCCCCTGTCCCCAGGTCTATACGGCTGCCAAGCCTCCCCCCACTCTTCGCACCACCGGATTTTGCGCCATACGGAGCCGGACCCCCTGCGCTGGACGCCATCTCCGCCGCCCGCCTCCGCCGCGACCTCTACCACCTCGCTGGGGACGCGCTGAACGGCCGCGAGGCGGGCACGGAGGATGAACTGCGCACGGCGATGTGGCTTTGCGAGCGCGCCCACTCGGAAGGACTCGAACCGGCCGGTCGAGACGGCACGTACGTCCAGTTCTTCCCGATGCGCCGGCTCCGCCAGTCGGAGACGAGCTGGATCAAGCTCGGCGACGTCAACCTCATGCCGGGGCGTGACGCCGTCACGTTTGGCCCCGTCCGGTGTACCCTGCCGGATACCCCCCTCCTGTTCGTGCCGCCGGAGGCCGCCGTCGACCCCGTCGCGGTGCGGGGCCGCTTCGTTGCGACCGTCGCCTGTCCCCCCGCCCAGTGCGACCCACCCGGCATCAGCATGGAACAGTTTCGCCACGCCATCCGCACCATCGGCGAGCGGTCGCAGGCGTTCCTGTGCGCAGGTGCTGTGGGGGTCGTGATCGCATCGGACGATGCCGTCGAACACTGTTTTGACGACGCAGGTACGGCCGTATTCAGGGGCCGCTACGGCCTCGACGAGGGGCCGGATACGTTTCACCCCGACCCGGCGCCCGTCATCTGGGTCCGTGCCGCCCTCGCCGGCCAGTTACAGCGGCCCGGCATCACCCTGCGTGCCGGCCTCGACGTGGACAACTTCGTCTATCCGTCGGCGAACGTGGTCGCCTGCGTGCCGGGGACGGATCCATCGCTGGCGCACGAGTACGTCCTGTTCAGCGGCCACCTCGATCACGACGGCCTGCGCCCACGCGGCGGCGCCGACCCGATTCGGCACGGTGCCGACGACAACGGGTCGATGAGCGCGGCGCTCCTGGCGATAGGCCGCGCGTGGAGACGCCACCCGGCTCGCCGCTCCGCCCTCTTCGTATGGCACGGCGCCGAAGAACGCGGGCTCCTGGGGTCGAACTGGTTCGCGAAGCACCCGACCGTCCCGGCGGGCTCCATCGTCGCGGTGCTGAACGGAGACATGATCGGCCGAAACGCCCCAGATATGGCCGCGCTGCTGGGAGCGGAGCCGCCGAACTGCAACTCGCGCGCCCTCGTTTCCGCTGCACTGGCAGCCAATGAACGGGTCGGGCACTTCTCCGTGGACACGTCGTGGGACCACCCTGACCACCCGGAGGCTTTCTACTTCCGCAGCGACCACCTCCCGTACGCACGCGCTGGCATCCCGGCCCTGTTTTTCACGACCGAACTTCACGCCGACTATCACGAGCCCTCGGATACGCCCGATCGCATCGATTACGACAAGCTGGCCCGCATGGCCCGGTGGATCTATGCGACGGGCTGGCTGGTCGCTAACGCGGACGAGCGCCCCGCACCAGATACCGATCTCGACCCCATTGTCTGAAATCGATTCCGTCAAATTGGACACATGAGGGTAGTGGAAGCCCGAGAAACGATGCGTCGAGGAGCGTACGAGGCTCCGCTTCTACCGCACTGCCGTAGCCGCGTACCCTCCTCCTCTCGTAGACGCTTCCCTTTCGGCGGTCGATGGTCCGCGGTCGCATACACCATTCCAGCGAAAGGGTGCGAGACCTGCGATAGAAGTACCACAGTTTCGTGACAACCTCTCCCGGAAACCTACGTTGAGGCGGTCAGGTGACGGACGTGTGCGCCGCGCCGGTACAACTCAGACAACAGGTTTCATGAGTATGAAAAAACGTTTTCTCACACGCATCTCCGTACTCGGTGTTGCGCTGCTCGGCCTGACAGCCGGTTCCGCCGCCGCCCAGAACCGGCCGAACCGGGA
>DASSAV010000514.1:0-4777 GCA_035699265.1 Rhodothermales bacterium | reverse complement strand
GGGGAAATGAGAGAAAGGGGGAATGAGAGAAAGGGGGAAAGGAAATGGGAGAGGGGGAAAGAGAGGGGGAGAGAATGAGCGTAGGAAAGGGGATGAGGGGAGCGGGAGGGCGTTCGGTTCGGCTCATCTTACTACATCATTACGATTGGTCCGGTGCGGTGCGGGAGCATGTGCGTTTGAACAAGCGAAGTTGCCAGACGCTGGTTCGATAAAACATTAGGAAGGAGGAGGACACCGTGAGCAATCGTACCGACCATATTCGTGAGCATGTCAGCGATCAGCTCGCGCTCGAGCGGCACATTCTCGAGGCCGTCGAGCGCCAGCGCGAAGACGACGCGATGCGCAGCAATCTCGACGCGAACAAGATCGTAATCGAGATCGAACGTGTGCTGAAGGAGCACACGTCAATGCTCGAGAATTTAGCCGACCAGTACGAGGCCGAGAGCCGCGGAACGTTAAAGAAAGCCGTCACAGAAGTTGCTGGTACGCTGGCGGGTCTGTACGGGAGAATTCGCAATTACCAGGTCTCGCGGATGTTGCGAGATGACTACACGGCCCTGAGCCTCGCGGCGATGGGGTATACCGCGTTCCACACGTTTGGCCTGACGATCAAGGAGGATCGCATCGCGGATGTAGCGTTGCGGCACCTGAAGGACATCACGCCCCTTCTCGTAGAGCTAAGCCGTGTCTTGCCGCTCGTCGTCGCCCAGGAGACTGTTGAGGAGGGTGACTACCCGATGGATCACGAAGCCGGCCGCAAGGCGGTCGAGCACACCCACGAAGCGTGGAGCGCGAATTGGGTGAATACCGAGCACGTCTGAGGACGGAGATTGGCGTATCAGACCAACATTCTGAAAGGAAATAACCGGATCAGGTATAAAATAGACGAAGGGGCTGCGTATCCGGTACGCAGCCCCTTCGTCTATTTCGGGCCGATTGTGTTCGCGTGCGCGCCTACTTTTCGGGAATGACCACCGCTAGGATGACGTACAGGAGGATGCCCGGGAAAGCCGCTGAAATCGCGCTCAGGGCTACGTAGGCGATTCGGACCAGCGTCGGGTCCACGTCGAAATAGTCGGCAATGCCGCCGCAGACGCCTGCGATCATGCGTTCGTTGCGGGAGCGTGTCAGTTTCCGTGTCGTGTAAGTAGCCATGGTGCCGTGTGTTTTAGCTGTCGCGAAGGATGGTGATGCGTTCCTCCAGGGCGAGGGCGTCCGGCTGCGGGATGATGTAGGCAAGCGCAAGGTAAACGAGGAGGCTCACACCGTTCGTGACGAAGATGCTGATGATCCAGGCGATGCGGACGACCGTCGGGTCGATGTTGAAGTATTCCGCGATGCCGCCGGCTACCCCCGCCACTTTTTTGTTGCGCGACTTCATCAGGCGCTTCTTTCCGCCCTTGTACGTGGCTTCCGAGTGGTTCGGCTTAGACGAGCCACGGTCATGCTTCACCTTCGTCTTCTTCCTTTTGGGCTGCGGTCTCCACGAGAGTACGCCGAATCCAAGCAGGATGATGAGGATACCGGCCAGCCAGGGCAGCATCGTAACCAGAGCGTTCAGGAAGTCCCCCATGCCACCCCAGAAGCCCAGCTCCTGGAACAGGTAGGCGACGCCTACGAGGATCAGGGAGAGACCGGCCATGGTGGGGAGGTTCAGGAACCCCCTCGAGGACTGGTTTTCCTCTTCGAACAGCATCGATTCGATCTCGTCGTCGGAGACCGAATCGAGATCGAGGCTGGTGTAGCGATCCTGGAAGACCGCCTCATCCGCATCTTGATACCGTTTTTGCGTGCGCGTAGCCATAATCCTATGAAGCCGTTTGTGAAAGTGTTACGGCGAAAGCTCCGCCAGGTTACGTTATTCCGGTTCGGACGGTCTCGTTTTCGGTGACGACCATCGAAACCGGCACGTCGTGCGGCTCCGTCGGGACGTGATCGACGAGGCAGCTTTCGTAGATGGCGCAGACGGTCGGCACCCCCAGGGTGCTCAGGAATTCATCATAATGTCCCTTCCCGTACCCGATGCGGTATCCTGTGCGGCTGACACCGAGGGCGGGTACGATGACGACATTTATCTCGCTTGATGGAACGCATTGATTTTGTAACGGTTCAGGCACGCCCCACAAGTTTTTTATCAGGTGGATCTCGCCGGTAAAGCGGCGGCTGTGCATGCGCGGTCCGCCCGGCCTGAGGTCGGCATCCGGCGTAATGACGGGGAGTGCGACGGTCACCCCGTCGGCGAGCAGCCGACGGATGAGCGGGCGCAGATCGATCTCGCCGCGTTCGATCATGGGCCAGTAGACGTGGACCGTCCGGGCGTTCCGGATTTCCGGCAGAACTTGCAGGCGTTCGCAGATACGGGCGCTGATAGCGCTGCGGTCTGCGCCGGACAACGCCGCGCGGCGGTTTCGAAATTCTTGCCGCAGCAGGTTTTTGGCCTGGCGGGTGGAGAGAACAGTTTCGTCGAAGGGGAGGGCGCCGTCCCGGATGGGGCTTTTCACGTCGACACGTCCATATCGTTGGGCGGCTCGATGGTCGTTCCGCACCGGCGAACGCCATCGAGACAGTGGGCTTGTTGCAGGCACGTGAAAATACTGAGGAATAAGTAGATTTCCCAGACGTACGGGGCGGTATTTGCGTCTTATGCACGTTTGCAAAATTGTAGGCGGAAAGTCGATTTCGTACCTTTACCTGTCTGCACCGCGCCGGACCTGTTGCGCACGCTTTCTGGCGTGCGCATCTGTTATAGGGCAGGCTGTGCAATGGCCAGTGAATTATGTTCGAGAGTTTATCTGAAAAATTAGAGGGAGCCCTCAAGACGGCATCGGGCCAGGGGCGCATCAACGAGCTGAATATCGCGAACACCATGCGCGAGATTCGGCGGGCGTTGCTGGATGCCGACGTCAACTATCAGGTTGCCAAAGACTTCACCGACCGCGTGAAGGAACAGGCACTGGGCGAGAAGGTGCTCACGGCGATTGCCCCAGGACAGCAACTCGTCAAGGTCGTTTACGACGAGCTGGTATATTTCCTGGGCGGTGAAAACGTCGAGATAAACGTATCGCGGACCCCTCCGACGGTGATTCTGGTCGCGGGACTGCAGGGCTCCGGGAAGACGACGTTTTGCGGGAAACTCGCGAACTACTTCAAGGGCCAGGGCCGGGCGCCGTTGATCGCGGCTGCCGACGTATACCGCCCGGCGGCGGTCGACCAGCTCAAGACGCTCGCCGAGTCCGTCAAGGTGCCGGTTTATACCGTCGAGGAGAACGGGCAACTGGTGAAGGACCCTGTGCGCATCGCGCGTGAGGCAGTCGCGACGGCCCGCCGTACCGCGCGCGACATCGTCATCATCGACACGGCAGGCCGCCTACACGTCGACGAAGAGATGATGCGGGAGGTAGAGCAGATCAAGGCGGCGGTCAATCCGCAGGAGATCCTGTTCGTCGTGGACAGCATGACGGGGCAGGATGCCGTGAACACGGCGGTGGAGTTCAACCGCAGGCTGGACTTCGACGGGGTCGTTCTGACCAAGCTCGACGGCGACACGCGCGGCGGCGCAGCGCTCTCGATCCGGCACGTCGTCCACAAGCCGATCAAGTTCGCCTCGATGGGCGAGAAGCTGGACGCGCTGACACCGTTCTACCCGGACCGGATGGCGCAGCGCATCCTGGGCATGGGGGACGTGGTTTCTTTCGTAGAGCGCGCGCAGGAGCAGTTCGACGAGAAGCAGGCGGAGAAGCTCCAGCAGAAGATTCGTTCGGAAGAGTTCGACCTGGAGGACTTTTACGACCAACTCCAGCGCATCAAGAAGATGGGTTCTCTCCGAGATCTGCTCGGCATGATTCCCGGCCTCGGGCGTCAGATGAAGGATCTCGACGTGGACGACGAAGCATTCGTGTACATCGAGGCCATGATCCAGTCGATGACGCCTGCGGAACGGAAGAACCCGGACCTCCTTAACGGCAGCCGCAGGCGGCGCATCGCAGATGGGAGCGGTGTGGAGGTGAGCGATATCAACCAGCTCCTGAAGCAGTTTCGTGAGATGAAGAAGATGATGAAAACGATGACCAAGATGATGGGCAAGGGCCGGTCCGTCGACATCTCTTCGCTCATGGGCGGCCGGTAACGAGCACAGCATAGACAAGAACAACAGTAGACCACCTGATAGAGGGAAAACGAACCGTGCCACTGAAACTTCGTTTGCGCAGGATGGGCCGTAAGAAGCGGCCGATTTATGCAGTTGTCGCTGCGGATTCTCGTAGCCCCCGTGACGGGCGCTTCATTGAGGATCTGGGCCGATACAACCCGATTGAGGAGCCAGCGATCGTCAGTCTCAAGGATGAACGCATCCTGTACTGGCTCGACCAGGGCGCTCAGCCGACGGACACCGTCCGCAACCTGCTGAGCAAGCAGGGGCTGCTTCTCGGCGCCAGTTTGCATCGTAAGGGCCGCTCCGATGAGGAGATCCAGGCTGCCATTCAGCAGCACCGCGAAGCCCGAGCGGCCAAGACGGCGGGCGTTAAGCTCACCGCGGCCCAGCGACGCCAGCAGGCTCTCGAGGTCGAGCGCAAGCGTGTCGCCGAGGCGGAAGCAGAGGCTGCTCGCCAGCGTGCCGAGGCGAATGCGGAAGCCAAACGTCAGGCCGAAGAGGCCAAGCGCCGTGAAGCCGAGGAGCGCCTGGCTGCGCAGGAAAATGCCGAACTCCCCCCGCCGGCGCCGGTGGAGGAGCCTGCTGCTCCTGAGAATAACGCCGGGCCGAACGAGATTGCCGAGGAGC
>DASSAV010000513.1:0-7602 GCA_035699265.1 Rhodothermales bacterium | reverse complement strand
CCCAGAACCTCAGGCCAGGGGATGCGCATGGAGGCGATGCCGCCGAGCAGGCCGACGCCGTTTTTAACGTTGGCGTTCGTGCCCAGGAGTGCGAGGGTCTCGTCGTTGACGTTCGTGAAGTCGGGCCAATCCGCTGTCGCGGCGGCGACATCGACCTGCACGGCGACGACGGTCGGGCAGCCGGGCACGACGTGGGTTTTGAGCAGGTCGTCGTACGCATCGAAGCCGACGAGCAGGCCCTGGGCGCCGGGGACCGCGCGCTTCAGGTAGGAGATGGTCACTGGCATCGTCGTCCCGAGCGCCGAATCGGCCTGCACATAGTAGGTGACGTCGAGCGCGGCCAGGTACTGTATGTCGCGCAATACGATGGACTGGACGGGATGTGTGACGCCGGGGGAGCCTCCGTCGCGGAGGAGTGGGGCGCGGAAGCTATCCGGCAAAGCGACGGTAGCCGTGCTTGCGGCGCCATCCGACCGTTCGACGGAAAACCGGTACGTCTGGCCGGATTCGATTGGCTGAGCCGACCAGAACAGGTGGGCCACGCGCCCCTGGATGATGAATACGGAGTCCTGCCAGGTGGTCGTGGCGCCGGTGGAGAGGTCTTGCAGGGTCACGACTCCGTCGAAGGGCGCGGGGCTTGCCTCCAGGGAGTCGCGGAGCGGGGTGACGCGGACGAACTGCGTGTCGGCCCGGCTATCCAGATAGCCGAAGATGGAAAAATAGTAGTCGCTCTCATCGAAGGGCTCGAAACCCGTCTCGCAGCTGCTCGTGACGAGGGTGGCCGCGAGAAGGGCGGGAAGCAGCAGGAGGCGGAGGAGCCGGAAGGACGCGGTGGATCGCATCAGCGCGTTTCGATCTTGAGGGATACGTAGGGCAGGAGCGGGAGCTGGTCGACCCGGCGTGTGGTGAAGATGTCGTAGTAGAACAGGTTGGCGCGGTCGTACAGGTTGATGGCGCCGGCCTGGAGCGTGAGGTCGGCCCCGTGGAGCGAGAAGGTGCGCTCTGCCGACAGGTCCAGCCGGTGGTAAGTAGGCAGGCGGCCCTGGTAGGGCTTGGCGTAGAGGATGCGGGGGATGCCGGGGGTCTTGCGCACGTCGACCAGGGTGCGGAAGCGGATCAGGTCGTCGAACCCGAACGGCCGCGTGAAGGGAAGCCCGGAGCCGAACTGCCAGCGCACGTTGGCCCTGACCTTCCCGATGTCCACGCTCAGGAGGACGTTGACCTGGTGGCGGCGGTCGTGCGGGGGGTGGTACCGCTGTACGGGCGTGCCGAACCAGACGCCGAAGTTGTCCTGTTTCGCCTCATATTCCGTGTTTGAGAGGCCGTAGCCGACGTAGGCATAGACAGGGTGCTTCTGGAACTCCACGCGGGTATCGAGGCCGTACACGTTGCCCTTGGCGAGAGTGAGTTGTGTGGTGAACTGGGCGATGGCGCTCCAGATGGGGACGTAGACGTTGGTCAACCGCTTGTAGTAGCCCTCGGCTGCGAGGCGGAACGGGCCGAAGTCGCCCTGCCAGCCGAGCAGAGAATGGATAGCGCGTGTCTGGCTGCCGCCGAAGGGGGCGGGCATCCAGGCAACGAACACCGACCCGGCATCCCGCTCGTCGCTGATGCCGAGGACGGTCTGGCGGTAGACGCCGAAGGCGGCATTGAACCCCTGTGTGCCGTGGTCTCCGCCGGGCCGCCAGGAGACGCGCAGGCGGGGCTCGATGCTGGGCGTGAACATGAATGGGTAGACCACGAGGGCGATGCTGGGGTTGACCTTCAGCGTGTTGCCGACCGGCAGGTGCGCGCCTACGTAACCACCTGCGCTGAGGAGCATGTTATCCTCCTGGCCCAGATTGGTGAATTGTTCGGCTAGGTGGTATCCGAACCAGTTCATGCGCGCGAAGAAGCCGAGGTCGATGTCGGTGCGCCCGGCGAAGGTTCGCAGGTTGCCCTCCATGTTGAGCCGAAACGCATCCGAGGAGCGCTCCGGGTGGTCCGGCGAGCCGATGGAATTCCTGATGTAGGAGAAAGCCGTGTTGCCGTCGAACAGGACCCGGGAGTTCGGCGGGATGGAAAGCAGGCGCCCGCCGACGACCAGGTTGTTCCACCGGAATACGTCGCTCCTGCTCCCCTGCGCGGGATCGATGCGCCCGCGGTCGTACGTGTGGAGGCCGGTAACCGACCAGAAGCCGCTGGAGCCGGACGCGCCGTGCAGCTTCACGATCTCGTCGCCGAAGCGGAGGGGGAGCGGCTGGCCCAGAAGCGTGGGGGCGACCTGCTCGATGACGGACGAGCGCACGGATGCGAGGAAGGAGGTCTTGCCTTTCTTTAGCGGCCCTTCGGCCAGTACACTCGCCAGGAACGGGCTAATCGACGCCGTGCCGGCGAACTTCTGCTTGTTGCCCTCGCGCAGGGAGACGTCGATGACGGAAGAAACGCGGCCCGTATACCGGGCACCGAAACCCCCGGCATAGAAGTCGACGTTGGACACGACGTCTTCCGTGAAGGTGGAGAAGAAGCCGACGATGTGGAACGGCTGGTAGACGAGCATGCCGTCGAGGAGCACGAGGTTCTGGTCGGGCGTGCCGCCACGGACGTAGAGCTGCCCGCCCCGGTCTCCGATGGAGACGACGCCGGGGAGCGTCTGGAGGTAGCTGGCGAGGTCGCCGCTCGCGTCGGGGGTGGGGATGCGCGCGATGTCGGCGGGGCGAACGACTTGCAGGCCGCCTTCCAGCCGTGCCGCTCCGCCCTGGGCTGAAACGACCACCTCGTTCAGATTTTCCTCAGTAGGCTGGAGCGCCACGCTCCGCACGACCACCGCATCCGGTCCGAAAGCCACCGTATCCGCGTAGGTGCGATATCCGAGATAACTGACGCGGAAGACGTACGCACCGGGCGCAACCTGTGTAATCCGGTAGAAGCCGTCCTTCGTGGTGGCGGTGCCGACGAGCATGCCGGGGAGCGGCTGCAATGCCACCGTGGCGCCCTGGAGCGGTTGCCCCGTGGCGTGGTCGGTTACGAAACCCTGGAGGGTGACGCCCTGCGCGGAGACGGGGGAGGTTCGGCACAGGAGGCAGATCAGGAGCGCGAGCGCGCAGGATGCCCCGGCGTGGCGGCGGGAAAGGCGAGCGGGACGGGTGGGCATGAATGGCGAAATGGTCCGGGCAGCAGGTGGTACGGCGGCAAGTTACAAGCCCGGTCGCGTGCGCACAATGCAAAAAGGGGTGCAGCTGGTTCCGGAACGAAAAAGGGGGTGCGCGCAGGTGCGGCACCCCCTCTGAAACAGGTCTCGGGTAGAGCAATGCGGTCAGGTGCGGATCTTGAGCCGCTGCCCGACGCGGATGGTGCTGGTGCGGAGGTCGTTCCACTCTTTGATCTGGCTGATCGAAACGCCGTACCGCCTGGCGAGCTCCGTCAGCGTATCGCCCCGGCGGACCCGGTGGACGATCAGCTTCGAGCCCGACGATGAGCCGCCGCCGTTCGGGTAGATGGTCAGCCGCTCGCCGATGCGGATCGTATTGCGGCTGAGATTATTCCAGCCCTTGATGTCGCTGATGCTGACGCCGTAGCGTCGGGAGATTTCCGTAAGGTTATCGCCGCGGCGGACTTTGTAGACGATGCGGGTGTCCTTGCCCGATCTGCCGTCCGTGTACACGCTCAAGCGCTGTCCGACGTAGATGGTGTTCCGGCTCAGGTCGTTCCAATCTTTCAGGTCACTGACTGAAACGCCGTAGCGGCTGGCGATTTTTCCGAGCGAATCACCCCGGCGGACCTTGTAGACGACGCGGGTCTCACGCGCGTCGCTACTCTCGGACGGGCCTCCGTTCTCGTACACGCTGAGGCGTTCTCCGGGGTAAATCGTATTGCGGTGCAGATCGTTCCAATCCTTCAGGTTGCTTACCGAGACGCCATAGCGGTCGGCGATCTTTCCAAGCGAGTCGCCGCGGCGGACTTTGTAGACGACGCGGCTCGGTTCAGTCGGCTCCGAGCGGCGGGACGTGGACTCGCTCGGCGCCGTGTCGCTGACGGTGACGACGGGGGTCCCGTTCTCTTCCGTACGCTGCTGGGTCTGGTGATTTTCGGCGACGAAGATCGGGCGGGTCGTGCGACGGCCGTACTGAACGAGCGTCGCTCCCGCACGGCGTACGGAGCCGTCGCCGTGGTAGTTGGCGGCGAACTGCTGGTAGCTGCCGACCGGCATGCGGAGGTGGTAGAGTCCGTCGACGGGCGGCGTGGAGGAGCGCCGCAGTTCCGGGTTGAGGGCCTTGAGCGTGGCGACGTCCGTGTCTGCGAGGTCGGCGATGCGGTCCAGGTCCATGTGGCCAGGGATGGAGGCCACCTCGTATTCGTAACGAGGGCCGGGCTGCACGGGGCCCAGACCGTAGGCCTGCGGGTTGGACGCCATCATCGCTGTGGCGATATACATGGGGACGTAGCCGCGGGTCTCCCTCGGGATGTCGTTGTAGATGTCCCAGAACGTGGCTTTGCGATCCAGGTGGCGTTCCGCGCGATTGATGGCGCGCTGGATGCGGGACGGGCTGCAGTTGTAGCCGGCGAGCGCGAGCTGCCAGTCGTGGTCGAATTGCTCGTAGAGATCCTTCAAGAGGCGGGCGGCCGCGCGGGTGGACTTCTCGGGGTCGCGCCGCTCGTCGACGTAGCGATCGATCTTGAGGCCGTAGGCGCGTCCGGTGGCGGAACTGAATTGCCACAGGCCCACACAGGCCGCCCAGCTCTGTGCCGTCGGCACGAGGGCGCTCTCGATCATGGCGAGGTACTTCAACTCATCCGGCACCCCTTCCTCCCGGAAGATCTGTTCGATCATCGGGAAGTAGGTTTCGGAGCGGCTGATCCAGCGCAGGATGTGCTTGTCGGAGGTGCGCTCCAGGAAACTGAGGCTCGACTCCACCAGGCGGTTTTGCGTCATCGGGACGGCAGTCCTCACCGGGAGCGGCGCCCGCTTCTCCATCACGTCTTCCAGGAGCGGCGATGAGACTTCGTCCATCTCGGCGAACATCTCGGCGCGAACCTGGAAGATGTCGCCTTCCTGGATCGATAGGCTGTCGATGGGCCCGCGCTCCTTTTCGTACTGGGTTATGACGCTACGGTACAGTTCGCGGAAGCGCGGCTGTTCCATGATCCCGGGGTGGTGCGCCAGGGTGGTGAGCTCGGTAAGTGCGAGGTCGAGCAGGTTGCCGGCCTGCTCCTGATCGCCCGACGCTTCCGCCATCAGGATCTGTGATTGATAGCCGTAGATGCGCGCAATGCGGCGGAGGATTTCGTCCTGCGACAGGTCGCCGGGATCGTCGTCCACATTTCGCGTCTGGACTTCGCCGTTCGCCAGGATGTACGTCGGCACGATGTCCTGGGGTACGGGCAGCGATTCGGCAGGCATGAAGCCGGGCCGGTCCAGGGGGATCGCTTTCGGCGCAGTCGGCTGGTCGGCTTTCTCTTGTTGCCTGGCGCGCGTGAGCCACGAATCGCGGTTACGTCCGTCCTGCGCGTGGGCGGACGTATTGAAGCAGAGTACGGCTACAGCCAAAAGAGTCAGTCGACGCACGAGATCCTCCGTACTGAGTAGGAATGTAAATAGGGATTGGGAAACCGGTAGGAGCGGACGGTCTTAAAGCAAAATGTGAGGTCGCCCCTGCCAAGTTTCTCCCAGGCAAGGGCTAAACGATAACGACCTGCGAGATAGAATGCAAGGGGATATAGCGTTCTCGTTACATTTAATAGAACGAGCACGTTAAGCCCAATTTTGATCCCGCCCGCCTTCCACCGATAGGGCAGCCGCATCACCCTGAAATTGAAAGGGTAACGCACGTCCGCTGAGCAGGCTATCGGCTGTGTATGGCGGGACTTAAGGAGAAGAAGAGGGGAGGAAAGGCCGAGGGGAGGAGCGGGCGGCAGGGGAAAGGGTGGGCGAGCGGGGTGTGGATTGTGCCCGTGACAGGCGGAATTGCATAGGAAGGTGCGGATTTTGTTTCTTATCGGGGCACTTCCCCGCCGGTCCATACCCGTAGGGCTCCGTTCCTGGCCTACTCAGGAAGGGGCTGCTACGCCTTTGTCACGTGTGCTTCACCGGAGCCCAGGCAGTTGAAATATGAAGCAGTACCGACTTCTTCGGAGGAAATCCGTCGACCTCCCCACGCCCGAGGGTATCGGGCTGAAGCGTGTGTTGGGGGCAGGCGACTTGATTATGCTCTCCATCGGGGCGGTGATCGGCGCCGGTATTTTTTCGTCCATCGGGACGGCTGCCGCCGGTGAGGTCACGGCGGCCGGTGAGGTGGTACGGTACGGGGCGGGGCCGGCCCTGGTCGTATCGTTCCTTCTGCTCGGCGTCGTCTGCGGGCTGGCCGCGCTGTGCTACGCCGAACTGGGGTCGATGATACCGCAGGCCGGGAGCGCATACGCCTACTCCTACGCCACGCTCGGCGAGCTCATCGCGTGGATCATCGGGTGGGACCTCATCCTGGAGTACGCCGTGGGCAACATAGCGGTAGCCGTCGCGTGGAGCGGCTACTTCGTATCCATGCTCTCGGGCTTCGGAATTCACCTGCCCGGCTTCCTCACGCACGGCTTTCGGTCGGTAATGTTAAGCTCGGACCCGGCGGTGCACGGGCTGATGGACACGGCGCCGCACTTTCTGGGCATCCCGGTCTTGCTGAACATCCCCGCGTTCGGGATTGTCGCTCTGATCACCTGGATTCTGATGCTGGGCGTGCGAGAGAGCTCCCGCGCGAACAACATCATGGTGGTGGTAAAGCTGCTCGTGCTCGGGCTGTTTGTGATCGTGGGCTTCTTGCACATCGACACCGCGAATTTCGTCCCGTTCGCGCCGAACGGCTGGCGGGGCATTCACCAGGGCGCGGCCATCGTGTTCTTCGCCTACATCGGATTCGACGCCATCTCGACGGCGGCGGAAGAGACGAAGAACCCGCAGCGGAACTTGCCGATCGGCATCCTGGGCGGGCTGGGTATATGCACCCTGATTTACGTCATCGTGGGTACGGTGGCGACCGGGCTCGTTCCCTACCAGCAGTTGAAAGCGGCCGATCCGCTCGCGCAGGCGCTCAATGTGGCAGGGCTCCAGACGGTAGGGTGGATCGTTTCGTTCGGCGCGGTTATTTCTCTTTCCGCCGTGCTGCTCGTGTTCCAGTATGGCCAGCCCCGCATCTTCTTCGCGATGGCACGAGACGGGCTGTTTCCGCGTTGGGCCGCGAAGGTGCACGGGAAATACCGCACGCCCTACGTCACGACGCTGCTGACGGGGATCGTCGTGGCCCTGGGTGCGCTCGTGGCGGATGAGAACGAGATTTACGATCTGACGAACATCGGGACGCTCTCGGCCTTTGCCATTGTGTGCATCGGTGTCGTGGTGCTGCGGTACCGCGATCCTGGCCGTCCTCGCCCGTTCCGCGTACCGGCCGTGTGGCTCGTCGGGCCGCTGGGCGCCGCGGCCTGCCTCTACACGATGTACGGCTTGCCAACACGCGCGTGGGAGCGGTTCGGCATCTGGCTCGTGATCGGGCTCGCGCTCTACTTCGCCTACGGATACCGCCACAGCCGCCTGCGCGACGAGGAGCCGGAGGCTGCCGAGAAGATCCCCGGTTCCAT
>DASSAV010000512.1:0-14999 GCA_035699265.1 Rhodothermales bacterium | reverse complement strand
GACAACGACACCACACTCGGCTGGTGGCGGCACCTGAAACAGCAGGAAGACGACGCCTCTCTCCGCGAGGCCGCCTTCGCACGCCGCTACCTCGCTCTCAACGGGTCCGATGACAGGAGCTTCACCTGGGAGGCCATCCGGGCCGTCGTCAGCTCCGTGGCGGACCTGGCCGTCGTTCCCATCCAGGACGTGCTCAACCTGGGCAGTGAGGCCCGCATGAACCAGCCCGGCCTCGTCGAAAACAACTGGGCCTGGCGCCTCCGCCACGACGCCCTTTCGGACGAACTGGCAGACCGCCTGCGCGGCCTTACCATCACCTATGGCCGCGCTCTCGAACAGGAAGCTGAACCGGCCTGACTCGTGCAACGTAATAAACCTGCCATAGCTTCATGCGCCGGGGCACAAGGAAATGGCACCCCGGTAGTTCAAGCGCTATCCTGACCCTGGCAGCATCTCGATACACGACATGAAAACGGCTACGCAGACGATGACCGAGGCCCCGCTCGGGGCTGTGCCGCTCGATGACGGCGTCCGGTTTCGGGTGTGGGCGCCACGCGCGCACAAGGTCGATCTCGTCCTGGAAGTCGACGGCCGCACCGTGCCTCTTGAAGACCTGGGCGACGGGTACTACGAGGTGTTCGTGCCCGGCCTGGAGGAAGGGGCGCTCTACCGCTACCGGCTGAACGACGGCCCGATCTATCCCGACCCGTACTCCCGCTTTCAACCCCAGGGCGTCCACGGACCTTCCATGATCGTCGACGCGCGGCAGTTCGAGTGGACCGACCAGGAATGGAAGGGCATCCCGCAAAAGGATCTCGTCTTCTACGAACTGCACGTCGGCACCTTTTCGCCCGAGGGTACCTTTGAGGGCATGCGAGACCGGCTTCCGCACCTGAAGGACCTCGGCATCACAGTCATCGAGCTCATGCCGGTCGCCGACTGGCCCGGACGGTGGAACTGGGGATATGACCACGCCGCACTCTTCGCCCCGTCACGCGCCTACGGTACACCCGACGATCTGCGCGCCCTGGTCGACGCCGCACATGGCATGGGGCTCGCCGTCACCCTCGACGTGATCTACAACCACCTCGGGCCGGACGGCGCATACATCGCCGCCTTCGCCCCGATGTTTACGGAAAAACATCACACTGCATGGGGGCCGGGCATCAATCTGGACGATGAGGGCAGCGAGGGGGTGCGGCGCCTGTTCATCCAAAACGCCCTCTACTGGCTCGAGGAGTTCCACTTTGACGGTCTCCGCCTCGACGCTACCGATACCCTGAAGGACGACAGCCCGGTCCATTTCCTGCGAGAGCTGTCCGCGGCGGTCGCAGAGATCGAAGAGGGTCCCAGGCGCTACCTGATCGCCGAGGACCACCGCAACCTCAACACCGTGCTGCTCCCGCACTCGGAGGGCGGCTACGGGCTCGACGGCGTATGGGCGGACAATTTCCACCATATCATCCGGAACATGACGGCCGGAGATGAGGAGGGCTATTTTGCCGACTTCATCAACAGCACAATGACTGAAGTGGCGATTACCATCAACCAGGGGTGGTTTTACGACCACGAGCGCGTGGCGCCTACCAGAGTCCAACCGCACGGCACTTCCGCAGAACCCATCCGCCCGGATCAGTGCGTCTTCTGTATCCAGAACCACGACCAGATCGGAAACCGCGCACAGGGTGACCGCATCTCGAACGACGTCCCATTACCGGTCTTCCGTGCCATCTCGGCGCTCCTCCTCTTCGTGCCCGAGTTGCCGCTCATCTTCATGGGTGAGGCGTGGGCGGCCAACACCCCCTTTCAGTTTTTCACCGATCACGAACCGAACCTGGGCAAACTGGTCACCGAGGGCCGCCGCCGCGAGTTCGAGCACTTCACCAGCTTCATGGGTGAAGTGCCCGATCCTCAGGACGAACGCACCTTCCTGCGCAGCAAGCTGGACTGGCAGGAACTCGAATTCCCGGACCACGCCGGCATTCTCTGCCTCTACCAGCATCTGCTAAAGCTTCGGCCGACACTGGACGTGAACTTCCACGCTGAGGCGACGGGGGAGTACGAACTCACCTTACGGCGCGGCGACAAGCACCTCCTCGTGAGTGCTGCAAAGAACCGGACCATTCCCCTTCCGCCCGGCACGCGGCCCGTCTGGCACACCGAGCTCCCGGAGTACGCGCCCGACGGCCACCCACCCGAAGTACGCGACGGGCACGTCTACTTCCCCGTAGCCGCCGCCCTCATCGCCGAACCCCTGGAGGATCTACGAGACAACGAATCTACGAGCGTATGACAGAGGATTAGCATCACACCTCATTCCCCCATCACCCTCCCAGGCTCATAGTCTCCCCCCTTCCCGCCCGCATGACCGCCACCTACAGACTCCAGCTCCTCCCCGAGTTCACCTTCGCCGACGTAGAGGCCATCCTCCCCTACTTGAAGCGCCTCGGGATCAGCCATGTCTATCTCTCACCCATCACCCAGGCCCGCCCCGGCAGCACCCACGGCTACGACGTCGCAGACCACAACACCATCCGGGCCGAGTTCGGCGGACGTCCCGCTTTCGACCGCCTGCTCGCCGCAGCGCGCGCGCAGGGGCTGGCATTCATCCTGGACTTCGTGCCCAACCACGCCGGCGCCGGTCCCGGCAATGCCTACTGGCAGGACGTACTGGCCTATGGCCCCTACTCCGCCTTCGCTGAATATTTCGACGTCGACTGGGCGCCGCTGAAACCCGAACTCCACGGCAAGATCCTGCTCCCCTTCCTGGGTACGACCTACGGAGAGGTATTCGACAACGGCGAGATCGCCATCACGTACGACGACGGCCGGTTCTTCGCCACCTATTACCAGAACCTATACGCCCTGAGCCCCGCGAGCTACGCCACCATCCTGAACCTCGTCCTGCCCAACCTCGAACGGTCGGATCTCTACTGGGACTTCAAGGATCTCGTCGAGGCGTACCAGGACGTCGAACCGCAGGAACGCGAAAAGGCCGAGTCCCTGCGCCCCCGCCTCATGACCTACGCGGCGCGTACGAACCTGAACGAGTTCCTGCCGGACCTCCCCCGAGACGATGTCCACGACGTCCTCGAAAACCAGTTCTGGCGGCTCTCCTACTGGAAGACCGCCGGCTACGAAATCAACTACCGGCGCTTCTTCGACATCAACGGGCTCATCGGCCTTCGCATGGAGGACGAGCACGTTTTCTGGGACACACACCGCCTCCTGGGCGAGTTGCTGGCGCAGGAAGGCGTCCACGGCGTCCGAATCGACCACATCGACGGGCTTTTCGACCCCCACAAATACCTGAACTCCCTCCGGGCTCTCGGCGCCCAGCACATCTGGGTAGAGAAGATCCTCGCCCGCGGTGAAGTCCTGCCCGACGAGTGGCCGGTCGAGGGCACGACCGGCTACGAGTTCATGAACGACGTTATGGGCGTCCTGCTGCGGCAAGACGGCTACACGCCGCTCGAGAAGATCTACCACCGTTTCGTCCTGGCGCCTATCAGCTACGAGCGGATCGTCTACAACAGCAAGCAGCTCATCACGTCCACCGCCCTTTCCAGCGAACTCTTCCGCCTCGCGTATGAGCTGGACCGGATCTCGGAAGCGGACTACCACACGCGCGACTTCACCCTGGAAGCGCTCCGCGAGGCCCTCGCCGAAACCGTGGCCGCCTTCGGCCGCTACCGCACCTATCTCCCCTTCGAGGAGGACGAAGCCCTCGCGGTGATACGCGAGGCCGTCCATAGGGCCAGGCAACGAAATCCGGCCATGGAATCTTCCGTCTACAAGTTCCTGGAGGACGTCATCCTCGGCAACGTCCGGAAAGACCTGAAGGCCGAGCAGCGGGCGTGGACGGGACGTTTCCAGCAGTACACCGCTCCCGTCGCCGCGAAGGGCGTCGAGGACACCGCGTTCTACCGCTACCTCCTGCTGCTGGCCCTCAACGAAGTCGGCGGTGAGCCGGACGCGTTCGGCATCACGGAACACGCATTCCATTCGCACAACCGGTTCCGCGCCAACCGGTACCCCTGCAATCTCCTCGCTACCGCCACGCACGACCACAAGCGCGGCGAGGACCTGCGCATGCGCCTCATCGCGCTGGCCGAAGTGCCGGAGCAGTGGGACGAGACCGCGACCGTCCTCTCTCAGATCGCGGTGCCGTACCGCATGGAATCCGCCCCGTCGGACCACGACGAATATCTCTTCTTTCAGACGCTCGCCGCCCTGTGGCACGGCGCCGATAGGAAGACGCTCAGCAGCCGCCTCCAGGAGTACATGGTCAAAGCCGCGCGCGAAAGCAAGCTGCGGACCAGTTGGATCAACCAGGACGCCGAATACGAGGAAACGCTGCAACGCTTCGTCGACCAGATGGTCGGCGATCCGAAGACGGAGGCCGCCGTCGCCCCACTGTCGGCTCGCCTCGCCGAACTCGGCTTCTTCAACAGCCTCGGCCAGGTGCTGCTCAAGTTCGCCTCTCCCGGCGTACCGGACATCTACCAGGGCTGCGAACTGCTCGACTTCTCGCTGGTCGATCCGGACAATCGCCGCCCCGTAGACTACGGCCTCCGTTCACGCCTGCTGGAAGGACTAAACACCATACTTGAGAATCCAGAACCCGAGCATATCCGAAACCTGGTTTCGTCGCGGGATCCGCAAACAAAACTATACCTCACGGCCCGACTGCTCAGGCTCCGCAACGAGCACCTGGAGCTCTTCGACAACGGTTCGTACCGCCCGCTGGACGTCGAAGGGGAAGGGGCCGGGCATTGGATCGCTTACGCGCGTGAGTACGGAAGCGATGCGCTGCTCGTCCTCGCCCCCCGTTTCCCGTCCACCTTCCCGGAACACGGCTGCGCCTCGATCCTGCTTCCGGACGAACTTGCCGGACGTGGAAAATGGACGGAAGCACTCACCGGCGCCGAGGTGGAACCGGCAGACCGGATCGAAACCAGTACGCTCCCCCTCCCCTGGGCCGTCCTCCTCCACCATTCCGCCTGACGCCCGATTAAGCCAACCGTGTGTGAATAGCGTCGCACGGCCGTGCGACGCTACAGGATCGTGCGATGCTTGCAAGCCGCTCCCCTCCCATGTCCCCTCGCCCCCATTACAGACTCCTCCTCATCCTCGGCGGGGGTGCGCTCGGACTGGCGTTTCCGCCATTTCCGTGGCCCTGGCTGGCCTACGGCGCGCTCATCCCGCTGCTCGTCCGATGGGAAAAAGCCTCATCCTGGCGCAGGGCCTTGCTGGACGCCTACGTCTTCTTCCTGGCGACGTTCGCCGTTGCGTTCTCGTGGCCGTTGTTCCACGTCATGCCCAACGTGGCCCTCGCCTCGCTGACCGGCACACTCGTTCTGCCGCTCTGGATGGCGGTTCCTTTCGGCCTCGGGTGGATCGTCCGCCGCCGGCTGGGCCGGTACGCCGGTATGTGTGCCCTCGCCGCCTTTTACCTGGTCATGGAAGCCGCCCTCCAGCACGGTCCCTTTGCCATGCCCTGGCCACTACTCGGCCACACGCAGGCTGAAGCGCTGGTCGTAAACCAGTTCGCCGATCTGACCGGCACGAGCGGCCTCACGCTCTGGGTGCTCCTCCTGAACCTCGCCCTCTACCTTACCCTGTCGTCACCCGGACGCACCCGCCGCCTCGCTTCCGCCGCCGCCGCAGCCCTGCTCCTGGCCGGTGCGCTGGTTTACAGCGCCGGGCGTCTCCACACGCTGGAAACACCGGGGCGCTCCGCATGGGTCGCGCTCGTCCAGCCCGGCACAGCCCCGCTAACCTGGGCTGATCTCGGCGACCCGAACCGCCTGCCGAACCTGTTGTCCCTGACCGACTCCCTGCTGTCCGCCCCCGTTCCGGAACCCGACCTCGTCATCTGGCCGGAAACCGCCATCCCACTCGTCCACGGCGCCTCATCCGACTCCGCGCGGCGCCAGTTGCAAGCCTGGGCGGATCGGAACCGGGTCGCACTGCTCACCGGAGCGATCACCCGTACCTCCACAGCGCGCGGGCAGCCCGCCTACCACAACGCCGCGCTCCTGCTCCGCCCGGATGCACCCCCCCGGCAGTACGACAAGCGCAGGCTCGTCGCCTTCGCCGAGAGGGTGCCTTTCCTCGACCGCTTCCCAGCCCTCGCATCGCTCGCCGTCCCGGCCGGCGGCGTGTACGGCTACGAGCCCGGAACCACGGCCCCGCTCCTCCGAACGTCGCAGGCACGCTTCGGCGTGCTCATCTGCCTCGAAACCGTCTTCGGCAGCCTGGGCAGGCAGTACGCCCGCGAGGGCGCCGACTTCCTCGTCGCGATAACACAGGACGGGTGGTGGCGCAACACGGCAGGCTACCGCCAGCACCTCGCCTTCACACGGCTCCGCGCCATCGAAAACCGCCGCGCCGTCGTCCAGGTGTCCGTCAGCGGCTTGAGCGCCCTCATCGGACCTGACGGCAAAATCTCTCACGAGATCGGCTGGATGCGGCGCTCCGCAGAAACCGTAAACGTCCCGCTTTCCACCGGCACCACCTTCTTCACCCGGCACGGCGACTGGATCACGCCCCTAGCCGCCGTATTTTCCCTGATCCTGATCCTGCTGACCCTGTCCGCTCCCCTACTATCATCTCTCCACAAATCCCAACCAGCCACCTCTCCACTCGCCTAAATCCCCGAGCACTGCACCTAAACACCAAGAGCAAAGAATGAAGAACTCTCCTCGAACACACGAACACGTAAACACCTGAACACAACTACTCACTGCCCACGGTGAACTGCCCATGAACCTCGCCTGCCCGTTCGTCCTCGCCTCGGGGTCCCCACGCCGGAAATATCTGCTGGAGCAAATGGGCCTCTCCTTTCACATCCAGGCCAGCACCATCGAGGAAACGATCCCGCCCGGGACCGAACCCGGCGACGTCGTCCGGCAGTTGGCGCTCGAAAAGGCCGCCAACGTCGCCCAAAAACAGCCGCAGTCCCTCACGCTTGGCGCCGATACCGTCGTCGTGGTCGACGGGCGCATCCTGGGCAAACCGCAGGGTGAAGGCGAAGCCCGGTCCATGCTGCGCGACCTGAGCGCACGCACACACACCGTCTACACCGGCATCGCGCTCGTCCACCCCGCCACCGGCCGCACCGAGACGGCCTTCGAGGCTACCGACGTCACGTTCGCACCCCTCTCCGAAGAAGAGATAGAAGCCTACGTCGCCACCGGCTCGCCGCTCGACAAGGCCGGCGCCTACGGCATCCAGGACGACCTCGGCGCCCTCTTCATCACCCGCATCGACGGCGACTATTACAACGTCGTCGGCCTCCCCCTCCACCGCTTCTACCGCACCCTCCGCGAGCGCTTCCCCGACCTCCTCCTCTCCCTCTGATACCAAATCCGCTAGAAACTTTTAAGGAAGCTGTCATTGCGAACGCAGTGAAGCAATCTCCCCAGGAATGGCTATTTGCCAGGGGATTGCTTCGTCGCAAGCTCCTCGCAATGACAGCCATTCCTTATGTGTTTAGCCGGATTGGGTATGACCCATTCCAACGAACAGGTTAGGGGCATTGTATTTTGCCTTACGAAATTCGGGTTTTGGGAAGAGATTATAGTAGATCGCAATTTTCGTGATGCATCCGCCTTTGTCCTCCCGATTTGGCACTGAGAGGGCATGCCCCTTCTGCAGAACTATTTTGAAACGAATCGCACCTGTTGTTGCCGTGTTTGCGTGCGCCGGTCTCCTGGCCGCGTGCGACTCCGGACCGGACTACCACCGCTACCCGGCACCACTCCGACTACAGGCCGTATCGGTTACCGCGCTCCGGACGACGGCGGAGGTGCCGGGGCGATACAACGTGACGGGGACCATCGTGAAGGTTACCACATGCGATTGCCCTCCCGACCTACGCTGTAGCCTCTGTGCTTTCCCGAACGGGATCATCATATCCGAAACTGGGGCGCCGCTTCAGCCAGGGGACTACCATTCGGGAGATGCCACGTCATACCTTCTGATCGAGGCGGAGGACCCGGAGCAGTTCAAGGCGGGGGAACGCTACGTATTCTCGGTGGAGGTGACACCGACGTATGCGCAGCAGCGGCCCGTCTATCAGGCAGAACTCCTGGGTTACGGGCTACCGGAGTAGCTCACAGGCGGGATAGCCACTAAGCTGAAGGTCTCGTCCACCCTCAGACTCCCACACCCACATACTCCCGAACGCTCACTATCGCAGGCCCCTCACGCAGCTTCTTCGCGGAGGGGGATATCGAGGGCGGGGTCGTGGTTGGCCGGGATGACGAAGGTGAGGCGGTGGTGCGCCGGTCCGAGCCGTTGATAGGAAAGTTCTTCGGTGCAGGCGGCGATCATCAGCAAGCCGAGGCCGCGGTTGGGCAGTACGTCCAGCGCCTCCCGCTGAATTTTCATCCGAGTCTGGAAATCGAACCCGGTAGAGTTATCCTCGATGAGAAACCGGGTGCGCCCCTGCTCTACCTGGATACGGAGGCAAACGGATGGGGCGTTCTCTCTGAATTCAGCGTACTGGACCAGATTCGCCAGCCACTCGTGCATTACCAGATGGGCGTGGCAGAGCGTACGCTGCGACAGGGACAGCCAGGGGGCGTCTGCGATCTCATTCAGGAACGCATGGCCTCGATCTACCAGGGTGCCGAGATCCCTGAGGATGCGGGCGGTCATGTAGTCGCATCTGGCCTGGAAACTGTGCATCGCCTAACGACCGTACACGGTGCTCGGATTGTAGAAGAATTACCGGTTTCTTCTTCCGCAAAAATGGCGCCAATTTCCATCCTGGAATCAAATTCAGACCGATAATACTGCGAATCGGCAATCGGCCCCTACCGAAGACTGTGCAATTTGCGCGGGATCATGCGCAAAATGTTCGCACGGCTGTTTCGGAACGGCAGGGATTAGAAGCGCAGGGTGAGGTGGAGTGAGCCCGGTCCGGGCCGTACGTTGAGAGAAGATTGCTCTCCGAGTTGCACCGACACCGGAGGCACCGGCGAGAGAATAGTGTCGAGGTAGCTATAGACCCAGATGCCGGCGGCCCCGAGACCGACGAGGTTCCGCACCTTGAACCAGGTATTCTTGCGGTCGTAGAGACGGGCGGCATCCTCGGTGGTCATGGCCTTGTCGTAGGCGCGTGAAAAGTGGACGTAGACGATCTCCGAGGCAATGAAGCCGGAGGCCGCCACGCCCCACAGGCCCATGAACGCCCCGCCTTTCGTCTGCTGCCCCTTGTAGATCTGACCCCAGCCCGGAAGGATGAGGGAGCGGACCGCCGCTGCGGGGATGGGATTCTGGAGGGTGACATAGCGCACCTGGACCGAATCGACAGGCAGCGGCTCCGTGTTGCGGTCCGCTTTTACCTCTTCTACGAAACTCAGGATCTTAGGGGAGTATTTGGCAGGGTCGAGGCTGAGATCAGGGGCAATGGCGAGGGCCGCCTCGAACTGGCGGCGGGCCTCCGCCTCGTTCCCGGTCGAATAGCTCACCACCCCTAGCATGGTATGGACTTCGATGAGCTGTTCCGACGTGAGACTGTCGTGCGTCGCCAGAATGGTAGCGGCGCGGTTCTGCACCCGTCCATAGTCGAGTTGCTCGTACGCCTGGCGCATTTGCGTCAGGAGGGAATCGAGCGGCTGGCTCTGGGCAGCCGCCGTCGGTGCCCAGAGGACGGATCCGAGGGTTAAGAGGAGGACGATGTGCAGGAAACGAGCCATGGGCGACTTCTATACGTCGGCGATTTCAGACCTGGCTCTATCCCGCTACGTGGATGAGGGAGCGACACCACTTGCAGGGAGGTATCCGGATCTGTTCGGCCCAAGCCGTTCCTTCGGGCCGGACAACATACGTGTCACCCTGAAATTAATACACTGGGCCGGTCAGAAAAAGAATACCCCGTGTAAATGCCGCTGCCGGGCGCATTCGAGGGTTCGACGGCACGAACCGGACCCCAGTGTACAGACTTCTACCCCTACCTGCCTACTTCTTCAGGAGCTCGTCGAGCTGGTAGGTATAGATCGTCTTGGTCCCGGCCTCCACGTCGATGACGGTTTCGTAGGTGCCGAGCGCGTCGTGGCGGAGTGCCAGGGCGTGGCGGCCTGGGAGCAGATAGAGGGGCTTACCGGGCGGGACGGTATCACGGAGCACGCCGTCCACGAGGACGTACGCCCAGGGACTGACGGCGACACGGACTTCGCCGACGTAGTCGTCCAGGAGAATGCTGAGTTTTTTGGTCTCGCCGGGCTCCACCTTGATGTCTATCCGGATGTCGGGGTAGCCGGGATGGCTCAGCATCACCTCGTGAGCGCCGGGCCGGACCGGGACCGGTGTAAGGATAGGTGAATCCCCGATCCCGGTGCCGTCGATGAAAGCCGAACACCACGGATTGCAGTCGACCCGGACCATGCCGCTAGCGCCCTCGTGCTCCGGCGCGGCGGAGGCGGAGGGGTCGTCGGCATGTTTCCCGCTGCCGGCGTTTTCAGCAGAAGAATAGCCGATACCGATGGATGCCCTGATGCTGTCGATAACGACCTGACGTTCGAGCAGCGCCGCGCCCGAATAGGCGTCTCTGCTGGTGCGATAAGGCCCGGGGCGATCCAATTGCAGCGCTGTATCGACGGGCCCCAGCGTCGTTCCTACCCGCCCGCCGGACCGCAGCGCACCGGCATAGACCGCGAAGATGGCGATCGCGAGGATGGCCACGCCAAACCCCATCGTGGTAATCCACCGCGCATTCAACTTACGGCGCGCGGGCACGGAAGGAGGCGGGGCGGCGACCTGGAGGGCCGCGCCGTCTCCACTCACCATCTCTACCGGTACGTCGGTGAGCAGGGAAGCAGCGACGTAGTCATCGGGCGCCTGGAGGAACTGGTGCAGCGCTTCCTGGCTGGCTGCTCCGTCGAGGGGGGCCACAAACGCCTTGAGATCGGCTATGAGCGCGCCTGCGTCCGCGTAGCGCTGTTCCGGATTTTTGGCGAGCAGCTTCGTACAGATGTGAACGAGGGCATCCGGTACCCGTCCGCCGGCTCCCAGATACGGCAGTGGATTGTAATGGAGGACCGCATCGAAGGTCTGCGCCAACCCGTCGCCCACGAATGCGGGACGCCGGGCCAGGAGTTCGTAAAAGGTTACGCCGAGGGAGAAAAGATCGGACGCCTTTCCCAATCGTTCCCCCAGTACCTGCTCCGGAGAGAAGTAGCCGAGCGTACCGCGGATATCGGCGTCCTCCGACACGGAGCTCGCGAAAGACGCCATGCCGAAGTCCGACAGCTTCACCTGTCCGTCATGCGAGACGAGGACGTTCTCGGGCTTGATGTCGCGGTGCAGGATGGTCCGCTCGTGCGCGGCCTGGAGGCCGGAGGCCACCTGCAGGATGATGAAGGCGGCCAGTTCCGGGGGAAGCTTGCCCGTATCGATGATCTGGCGAAGGGTAAACCCCTCCACGAACTCGGCGGTGAAGTAGATATCATCGTCCTCGTGGCCGAAGGAATAGATCGCCACCACGTTGGGGTGCTGGATCTTGGCCGCCAGGCGTGCTTCTTCCTCGAAACGCCGGGCGAGCACCTCGTCTGCGGCAAACTCAGGCTGAAGCACCTTGAGCAAGACGAACCGGTCCAGCGAGCGCTCGTAACCCTTGTAGACGGTCGTGGTAGCGCCCTGGAACAGTTCGGCGAACAACTGCACTCCCGCTATGCTTCGGGCGACTCCCATTCCTTGAGCTTGTAATGCAGCCAGCGCCGGGACACGCCCAGCATCCGGGCCGATTCAGAAATGTTTCCCTCATTCCCCTCCAGCGTGCGTACCACCAGCCGGCGCTCCGCCTCCTTGAGCGTGATGCCCGGCTCGAACACGTCCTGTTGCTCGCCCTCCGGTAGACGGAGGTCCGTCGTGGTCAGGAGGTCGCCCCGTGCCAGGACCACGGCGCGCTCGACCGTATTCTCCAGCTCGCGCACGTTTCCGGGCCAGGGATAGGCGGAAAGCGCGTCCATGGCCTCGGCCTCAAAGCCGCGAATGTGGCTCCGCTTCTTCACGGCATACTTGTCCAGGAAGTGCTGGGCGAGAAGCGGAATGTCGCTGCGGCGATGCCGCAGTGGGGGCAGGGCAATCGAGATCGTGTTCAGCCGGTAATAGAGGTCCTCCCGAAACTCGCCCGCCTTGATGAGTTCCCGGAGCGGCCTGTTGGTAGCGGAGAGTACCCGGACGTCGACCGTGCGGACGTGGTTTTCGCCGATGCGTTTGATCTCGCCTTCCTGGAGCACGCGCAGGAGCGACGTCTGGATGGTGGGGCTGAGGTCGCCGACTTCGTCGAGGAAGATGGTCCCGCCGTCCGACGCCTCGAAGAGGCCTTTCTTGTCCGCCATCGCCCCGGTGAACGCCCCTTTCTTATGGCCGAACAGCTCGCTCTCCAGCAGGTTTTCGGGAAGCGATCCGCAGAAGAGGGCGACAAACGGCTTGTCTTTGCGGTCGCCATTGTAATGTATGGCGCGGGCGACCAGCTCTTTACCGGTGCCGCTCTCTCCCTCGATGAGGACCGTAGCGTCGGTATCGAGCACGCGGGACATGGTGTCGAACACGTCGCGCATCCGGGGGCTGTGGCCCACGATTTCTTCGAAGCCGTGCACCCGCTGGATTTCCTGCCGCAGCCGCCGGTTCTCATCGCGCATGGACTGGTTCAGCCGCGCATTCTCGATGGCGATGGCTGCAAGCCCCGCGAAGGTGTTGAGGAACGGGAGGTTTTCCCGCGTAAAGCGCCCCCGCTTGGTGAGGCTGTCCAGGTAGATGGCCCCGATCTGTTTGTTCTTGATCCGGAGCGGCACGCTGGCAATCGACTGGATGTTGTGCAGCACGATGCTCTCGGTCTCCCGGTAACGCTCGTCGTGGAGCGCTTCGTAGAGGAGCACCGGCTCACCGGTCCGGAGCACCTCGTGAACGACGCTCGTCGATATCTCGATCAAGTCGCCGATCTGCTCCTGTGTGAAGTTTCGGCTGTTCCTGACTTCAAAGCCCTTCGGGGTGTCTGCGGCCGTAAGAAGCACCAGGCCGCGCTCGGCGTCGAGCGTGGACATGGCGATCTCGAGCACCTTGTCCAGCAGCACCTCGGGCTTATGGATCGTATTAATGGTAAACGCGATTTCCGCCAGCGCCTCCAGGGATGCCTGGGGTTGGTCAGTCTGTATGTCCATCGTCTCAGTCATGTTGGAACACTCGCCTCTACTTGCCTTACTGGAACGTATGCGCCCGGACGCAATCAGCTCAAAAGCCATACAACGGAGTTGTTACGATCCTGTGCCCTTACCCCCCAACAATTCTTAATTTAAGGCATAGACTTGAGATCGTCGCACTATTTAACCGGCTCGATCTTGCAGGTGCCTTTTTCCGCGTCGCCAACCACGGAAATCGCGCCCGAAACCGACCCCGGAGCAAGCAGGCCGTGTATGCTGCGCACCGGAAGGCAGGCTGTGAATTTCGCTCGTTCGGATAATGCCCGTCAGTCACGCGGTGGTGCAGGGCCGCGAGCGCGAGCGGCGGATTCGCGTGTAGACCTAGTCAACGTCCGAGCACCCGTCCGGGTCCGGTCCGGTAGCATTCGGGAAGCAGTAGTCGCGAGTAGTCACCGGGTGACTCGCAGTCACCCGGTGACTACTTGATGGCGGAAACCCGGCGGGGCTTGATGGCTTGAATAGGTCGCTACGGTCCCTGAAGGCCCGCATCGTTCCGAGCGGACATCCGATCGCACATTTTGTCCTGGTTGCACCCCGCATATCTCGCAGCCTTGCTGGCTGTGCCCGTCGTGATCGCCCTGTACGTCTGGGCGGGCGTGCAGCGCAGGCGGTCGCTGCGGCGGTTCGGAGAAGCGGCGCTGGTCTCGCGGCTCGCTACCGGCATTAGCCCGCGCCGCAGGCGCTATCGGGCCGCCCTGACGGTCCTTGCCGTCGGCTGCCTGGCGCTGGCGCTGGCAGGGCCGCGTTTCGGGACGAAGCTCAAGGAGGTGAAACGCGAGGGCGTGGATGTGGCCATCGCCCTCGACGTCTCCACGTCGATGCTGGCGCAGGATGTGGCGCCGAACCGGCTGGCGCGGGCCAAGAACGAGATCAAGAAGCTGCTCGACGATCTACACGGCGACCGCGTGGCCCTCGTTCTCTTCGCCGGGGACGCCTTCGTGCAATGCCCCCTTACGTCGGACTACAACGCGGTGCGGCTTTTCCTCGACGTGGCGGAGCCGTCGATGATCCCCACGCCCGGCACCAACTTCAGGGCCGCGGTGCAAACGGCGATTCAGGCCCTGCGCACACCGGAAGCTGCGGAAGACGGCACGGAACGCACGCGCGTGCTCCTCATCGTTTCGGACGGGGAAAACCACGTGGGCGGCATCGACGATATCGTAGAGCGGGCCGCCGATGCCGGCCTCACCGTCTATGCAGCAGGTATTGGCGAAACCTCGGGCGCCCCGATTCCGATCCCGACCACACAGGGGGTGGCGTATAAGCGCGACCGCGACGGGAAGATCGTGGAAACCCGGCTGGAGGAATCCACCTTGAAGCAGTTGGCCCGGAAAGGCGCCTATTTCCGGATCGGGCGGACGTCCAGCACGCTCCCGCAGATCATCCCGGCGCTCGACCGGCTTCAACGCACGGAGTACGAATCCGAGCGGTTCGAGACCTACGCCGAGCAGTTCCAGCTCCCCCTGGCATTCGCGCTCCTATTGCTCGCCGCCGAACGCCTGCTGCCGGAAGGCCGCCGAAAACCGGAGCCTGAATACCAGACGTGACGTAATACAAAGGAACGTACCTACCCGGCGCCACCAAGCACAAAGCCCCAAGAACAAAGAACCCAACTGCTAACTGCACACTGCCAACTGCGTGTCCTACCGCCTCGCCATATTGCTGCTCCTGCTCCTGGCCGGAGATCCTCCCGACGGCCGGAAAGGGAACGAGCTGTACCGGCAGGGCCGGTACGCGGAGGCGGCTGAGGCGTACCGGGCGGGGCTGTCGGCCCTGGGTGAAGGG
>DASSAV010000511.1:0-4145 GCA_035699265.1 Rhodothermales bacterium | reverse complement strand
GTCTTTGACCAGGATGATGCCGTACCCGTCCATCTCAACGTCCCCGTTCAGCGTCAGGTCGCCGTTCACATACAGGATGTACGGATGCTCGCGCGTGCCTCTGCCCGCGCCGTCGCCCGGGCTCGCCATCGCCTTGAAGTTCAGGTTGCCGTCAAGGGTGGTGTCACCGACAGTCTGTACGTCCGGCGGGAACTTTGCATTCAGCGAGTCCGGGTTCATCGAAGCCAGTGGGATCTCGACATCCTCAGTCAAGCGCTTCAAAACATCGTCCCCTGACGAATTGTCGTACGGCTTGAAGAATCGGTGCGGGTCGTTTGGATTTATCAAGTTTGTGCCCCGATACGTACCGAAGCCGCGGACCGTGACACGGCCGTTCACGGTCATGTCACCGTTCGTATGGATGTTGGCGTTGTAGGCGGCCGACTCCTTCCCCTCTATCTCAATGGGCACGGCCTCGACATCCACATTCCCGTTCAGCGTCAGGTTTTCCTCGGTGATGAGGGCGTACTGCATGAACTTCGGGGGCGCCGCAGGCAACACGACCGTCGTATCCGTCGACGTCGTCTCAAGTAGCCTGATCTTGGCGATGATCTGATACTGGAGCAGTTTGCCGGATGGATCGTACATCCAACCGGTGGACGTCACGTCGGCGATCTTGGTCACAGGATTTGCCATGACGGACGTGTTGTAGTTGGCGTCCTCAAAGGGTCCACTGAAGGACGTGCCAGTGAACGACTGCACCAGTTCCTGTTTCGCCCTATTGAAACCGGACATAGCTGCATTGCGCAGCACGACCTGATAGTCATGCTGTGCGATCTGTTCGTCGGCAGCGAGCAACTGGGTCCTGGTGCCCATTCCATAGTACGCGCTCATGATGACGAATGCGCCTATGGCAAGCAGAGCCACTTTACCCATGACTATTTACCTCCTTGCGTGTTCGTGTAACAGGGATTTCTAGAGCAACACACCGTTCCGAAGCAGGGGTGGATGGAACGTCACCTCCCAGCGCGAGCGCCGGACCACATCATCTTCCTTCCACGGCGCCGCCGCTTCGAAACGGATGTGGATTTGTTCAGCCTTGTCCAGCGTACTGCTGGTTACGGGATTACCGTCCGCATTCAATGCCTCTATCTTCCAATCCGTCACTGTAAGCATGCTGGCGCCTCCGGCCTGTCCGTCCTCACTCCTCTGGATCTGATACAGCGCTACCGTATCGCGCATCTCGACGAAGATCCGGTGGTATTCTACGACGACCGTCGAGGTGTCGTTGATATCTGTATTTATCTTGGCGCGGAACCGGAAGGTGCTGTCGGCCGGATCTTCTATCGGCGTCAGAACCTTCTTCACACCGTGCAGATCTTGCTTGAGCACCTCCACGAAGTTCAACTCCTGCTTTTTCAACGCATAGCTGTTCGTCGCATTGATGGTGGTGTTCATGCCCCTGACGGAGAGCACCACCAGCATGAGAAACAGGGTCGCTGCGATGACCGCAGCCAGCATGTTGTCCAATATGAACTGCATCGTCCTTCCTCTGTTGGGGATCTACCAGTCGCACCAGCTGCCACAGGCGTATGCCTGAGAGAGCCTGATCGTATCCGGCGCCTGGATGCCGCCGGGCACGTTGATGCCCAGGGTGTCGACCGGGTATGCCCACACGGTCGCCTTCTTGATCCGTGTCTTGTAGTCCACCACCTGGTCGGGGTTGGTTTCGTTTGCGTACTTCACTTCTGTTTTGAGCCGGAACCACACCTGCGCACCTGCGGTGACGCGGAAGGTATCGATACTGACACCGTTATAGTCGTCAATGTCATTGCTCTGGCCGTCGGTGCCGAAGGAGTCGACCGGCGTGAGCAGATCGACACTGGTAAGCTTGGCCATGCCGCCTTCGGAACCCACGGTATGCTCGTCGAATGCCATGCGGCCCATTTCTTCCAGGCGGTCCGTTGCCACAGCGAGGGCCTGGGTGGAGATCTCATTGCGGATCGCCACCTCTTGCATATACAGGCGGTTCCGGTGCTGCGTGAGCGCGAAGGTCGCCAGAACGGTTATGGCCAGGATGGCGAGTAGACTTTGTGGCATGGCACGTCGAGTCTCTTTCAGGGAATACAGTCCATGCTCCGGGAGCGTGGGTGTTCACTTTTGGAGAAAGATCCGTTCCAATCGGAGCCGCCCTGTTTTTGAGGCGTCTGGCCGGTTCTGGCCGGTTCCCGGGCGGCGGAACGTTTCGTTTCTCCCCGACGGCGTTACGCTTTTGCTCAGGACTCGGTGGTGACGACGCGCACCATCTCCATGATCGAGGTCTCTCCGGCCTTGACTACCTCTCGGGCCGAATCGGACAGCGTCAGCATCCCTTCGGACGCCGCCTGGTCGCGGATCTCTCCCTCGTCGATCATCTTCGTGGCCTCCACGATGAGGTGGCGGACGGAACGCGAGAAGTACAACGCTTCGGTGACTGCCTTCCGGCCCTTGTAGCCCGTGCCCTTGCACGTCTTGCAGTCCTGGCGCCGCCCCGGTTTGTAGATCGCCGTGGACGAGATCTCCTCGTCAGTGAAGCCAAGTTTCTTGAGCATCACCGGGTCGGGATCATCGTCAAGCTCCTTGCACTCGGGGCACAGCGTCCTGATGAGGCGCTGGGCCACGACCAGGTTGATGGCATAGGCGATGAGGAAAGGCTCGATGCCCATCTTGTACAGGCGGCTCACCGCGCTGGGCGCGTCGTTGGTGTGAAGCGTGGAGAAGGTGAGGTGACCGGTGTTGGCCAGCTTGATCGCGAGCTCGGCCGTCTGGCGGTCGCGCATCTCACCGACCATGACTACGTCCGGGTCGTGGCGCAGGATGGAGCGGAGTGCCTCTTCGAGGCCCAGCTTGTGGTTCAGCTTGATCTGGCGAACGCCGGGGATGATGTACTCGACCGGGTCCTCTACGGTCAGCACGTTCACCTCGGGCGTGACCACCTGGTGCAACGCGGCGACTAGCGTCGTGCTCTTACCGGAACCGGTCGGACCGGTCAGGATCACCATACCGTGCGGCTGGCTGATGGCTGACTGAAAGCGATCCAGCGCATTGCCGTTCAGGCCTAGTTTTTTCAGGTCGGTGACCACCTTCCGGTCGTCGAGCACACGAATGACAATGCTCTCGGAGCGAATCTCGGCGCTGGCATTTGCGATGGGCAGTACCGAGACACGGAAACGGATGAGGGCGTCGTCGACCCAGCGCTGGATGAAACCGTCCTGCGCGGCGTCGCGCTCGAAGCGGTCGACGTTGGTTGCATTGTCCTTGATGACGGCGAGCAATGCTTCCGGGTGGACCTTGTCTTCCGTATGCCAGTGATTCAGGCGCCCGTCGATGCGGAAGTGGATTTCGATTTTCTTCTGCGCATTCGGGTAGATGTGGACGTCTGACGCGCCCTGCCGAACGGCCTCCACGAGCGTGGCCTCAAACAGGTTGATGAGGGAGGAGCGGCTGATCTCGGCCTCGAGCGCATCCTCGTCGATCAGGTCGGCGTTCTCCTCGTAGCTGGCCCCCAGATCGAACGCCATGGAGTCGTCGTTCATCCGGTCCAGGAACTCGTTCCTACGCGGGTACGCCTCGTGAATGGCTGCGAGCACGACGGCTTCCGGAGCATACCGCAACTCGAAGCGCTCCAGCTTGAGCTGCTGCATGAGCCGGTGTACTTCGGGCCGGGTCGGGTCGTGCGTAATGAACACGAGCTTGATGGCCCCGGTCTGGTGTTCCAGGTCGCACTCGAACGGGAGCACCCGCAGTTTGAAAAGCTCGTTGCGCCGCTCCTCCGAGAAGGTGTCGACGACGGAACGCGCGAACTCCGCGTCGGGCCTGCCCTCACCCATGCGCGCCATGGGGAAGGCGTAGACACGCGCGGCCTCAGCGTAGACGGCCTCACGGTCTACCCCGCCCACCTGCGTCAGCATACGCCACAGCGTCTCCTTCGACTTCTGGGTCTTCAACAACTGCTGCGCGTCCTGAACCTGCTTGGCGGTCACGATCTCCTTCCGCAGCAGCATCGCGACGACCCTGTCCTTGGACTTGATGGCGTCCAGGTTAATCGGCTCGGCAGGCTCGGCGGCCTCTCCATCTTCCGCTTCGGCTTGCTCTGGCACCTCCGGCTCTCCGGTGGAAGCAGCATG
>DASSAV010000510.1:0-12131 GCA_035699265.1 Rhodothermales bacterium | reverse complement strand
GAGGGATCTGTCCAAAGTGGTTCCTCTGAGATGAATCTGGGCCTCGCGTGTCAAACAGATCCCTCTCTTCGATCGGGATGACATATACCTGGATCGGTTGGAGGTCGTCACCTATGCACTGTAATACCAGAGAAATGGTATCATTGCGAACGCAGTGTAGCAATCTCCAAAGGAATAGCTCCTTGCAAGGAGATTGCTTCGTCGCTGCCGCTCCTCGCAAGGACAGCGACTCCTCATGTGTTTAGCCGGATCTGGTATCAGCTGTTGGTTGTTTCCGTTTGAGAACGGATGGCAGTCAGCAGCGTCCGGGAACTACGAGCGCGCCGTCCAGCATTTTCGTCGTATGCTCCTCGTCTCCTAGACTCTCCCGCGGGGGTTGCAAAGGTTCGGCGGGAGGCGTTATTTGTATGCAAGGCGCCAGGGCGCGTCATATTCGTTTCAAACCTGTCGGATGGTATGGATAGGCGTCAGTTTTTGCAGGCCACGTCGGTTGGCGCCGTGGGGCTCGGGCTGCCTGCGGCGGCGTGGTTTACCGATTCAGATCCTTCGCTGCAGCGCCTGGCTGAGCCGGAACTGCTGTACATCCTCGGAGACCCGGAGCGCGTCCGCGAGATCGGGACGGTTTACCGGATGTCCGTCCCCCATGAGGGCGATGCGGAAGCCCTGCGGGACGCCATCCTGGCAGGGTCCGAGGCATCTGGCCGGGTCCCGGAATTCACCACAAGCGCGCACCTCCGAAAACAGGTAAGCAGCGACTTTGCAGCGGACCGCACGGTGGTGATAAACGGCTGGGTGCTGTCGGTGACCGAAGCGCGGCAGTGCGCCCTCTTCTCTCTCCTCTACTCCTGAACGTTAGAAGTCCCCTCACATGCACACTGACGTGAGAACCCTCGAGAGCGGGACGCTCCTCGAAGGGGATATTTGTATCGTGGGCGCCGGCGCGGCCGGCATCACCATGGCCCGCGAATGGATCGGCACGCCGTACAAGGTGCTGCTCCTGGAAGGGGGCGGGTTCAACTACGAATACGAAATGCAGGAGTTGTACCGGGGCGACATCGTCGGCCAGCGATACTATCCCCTGGAGACCGCGCGGCTCCACTACTTCGGCGGCACGACCGGGCACTGGGCAGGCTGGTGTTCGCTCTTTGAAGAAATCGACTTCCAGAAGCGCGATTGGGTGCCGCACAGCGGCTGGCCGATCCGGCGCTCCGACCTCGATCCGTATTACCCACGCGCCCAGCCCATCGTGGAACTCGGGCCGTACGACTACGACGCGGCGCACTACGAGGCGCAGGGCCCCGAAATGGCCCGCCTGCCCCTGGACGAGAGCAAGGTGTGGCCGAAAATGTGGCAGTTCAGTCCACCCACGCGGTTCGGCACGAAGTACCGGGACGAGATCGTGGGCGCACAGAACGTCCACCTCTTTACCTATGCCGACGTGGTCGACGTCGAGGCGAACGAGGGCGTGTCGAACATCCGGCAACTTCACCTCCGAACACTGGAGGGCAAAGAGTACCGGGCGAAGGCGCGGTATTATATCCTGGCCTGCGGGGCGATGCAGAACGCGCGCCTGCTGCTGGCCTCGAATAAACAGGCGCCGAAAGGACTGGGGAACGACAACGACCTGGTCGGGCGCTTCTTCATGGAGCACCTCGAGGTGCCGTCGGCTCAGTTGACCCTCGCGGCCCCCCGCCCCATGAAGCTCTACCTGTGGGTGCCCGGCGGGACGAAGGCCCGCGCCGAGCTGGCGATCACGGCGGAGGAACAGCGGCGGCAGCGGATCCTGAACTGCACCCTCTCGCTTTCTCCCGGAGTGGAAGACGTCGAACAGAGCGACCGGATCGCCAGCTTCACGGAGAACAATGCCCGGTACCGAGACCGGTCCTGGAACACAGGTGACGGGCCGCATTTCGATTTTGCACACCAGCGCCAGTACGGGATGATGGCCCGCCTGGAACAGGCGCCGAACCCCAACTCGCGCATCACGCTCAGCGATGAGAAGGACGCACTCGGCATGCCGCGCGTCAAGCTGGACTGGGAGCTGACGCCACTCGACAGGCGCTCGATCCGGACGACGGTGGAGATCGTCGCCCGCGAGATGGGGCGGACGGGGCTGGGTCGCGTTCAGATCGACGACTGGCTGCTGGAGCCGGACGACGCACCGTGGCCCACCGCGCTCGCTGCGGGCTGGCACCACATGGGGACCGTCCGCATGCACGAGGATCCGAAGCAGGGCGTGGTCGACGCCCATCAGAAAATGCACGGAGTAGACAATCTGTACATCGCCAGCACGGCAGTGTATACGACCGCGGGCGAGGTGAACCCGACGCTGACCCTCATAGCGCTGACCCTGCGGCTCTCGGATTACCTGAAGCAGGTTGTAGCCTGAGAGGCCAGGCGCGTGGTGGTTTGAGAAAGGAGCGGGCGAATGGTACTGCGGGGGATTACGTCCTGTAACCCTTGTGCGTGAGGCAGGAAGAAATTACCTGTGTGCTGAGAATGCGCGCGCGCGTTGGCGCATGTCCTTGGGAAACAGGTCGATGCGGGTGCTGGGCTGCGGTCCAGGTTCGGCGCGGGGCGGAACGAAAGCGGGCCGGCGGCACGGGGTTTGTCGATCACGGGAGCACGCAGCAGTGCGGCGAAGGTTTGCGCCGCCGCTATCCGTCCCCGCAATCGACTGTGTATGCGCGCCATGGCCGCAGTTCTTCGACAGAACGACTCGTCTCTTCTCGCGAACTCCGTCTCCGCTGTTGGGTGGTCGCGGCAGAACGCGACGCACCTCGTACGCCGGACGACGTTCGGGGCGATGAAGCGGGATGTCGATGCGGCGCTGGCGGACGGCTCGGCTTCGGCGGCGGCGAATCGAATCGTGGATGCAGCCGCAGCGGTACCCCTCCCGGACCGGCCCGCGTGGTACGCGGACCTGGGCACGGGGTCCGACACCGAACGCATCTATGCCCTCCAGCGGCTGTGGTTCGAGGAGATGCGCAGCGGCGGCCTCCGTGAGAAGATGGCGCTGTTCTGGCACAACCATTTCGTAACCCAGTGGCCGACGTACTCGGGGAAAAGCGACGTCTCGGCCGCGCGGCTGGCGTGGGATTACCTCGAATTGATTCGGAAGCACGCGATGGGCAATTTCCGCGTGCTCCTCCATGACATGGGCCTGAATCCGGCCATGTTGTACTACCTGGACGGCTACATCAATACGTCCGGCGCGGCCAACGAGAACTATGCCCGCGAAGTAATGGAGCTGTTCACCATGGGACAGTTCGACGAGGACGGGCAGCCTAACTACGCCGAAACGGATATCAAGCAGATTGCCCGTGCGCTGACAGGGTGGATGGTCACGAGCAAAGCCGCGGCCTCATTCAATCCGGCGCTGCACGACGAGGGGACGAAGTCGTTCCTCGGCCAAACGGGTAATTTCGGCTACGACGACGTGGTAGATGCCCTCATCGAGACCCGGGCGAACCAGATTGCGTGGTTCATCTGCAAGAAGCTGTACTGCTACTTCGTCCAGGCAGAGCCGGACGATACCGTGATTGACAGCCTGGCGGCCACGTTCATCGCGTCCGACTGGGAGATTGCGCCGGTCCTCAAGAAGCTGTTTTCGAGCGATGCCTTTTACAGCAGCACCCTCATCGCGGCGCGGATCAAAAGCCCCGTCGAGTATCTGATCGGCTGCGTGCGCGAGTGTGAGATCACGCCGACGACCGAGCTTTACGAGTACATCCGGGTCAGCCTGACGCCGGAGCGCCTCAACCAGGAATTGCTGAATCCCCCCAACGTAGCCGGCTGGCCGGGGTTGAATCCGCCAGGGTCCGACGGCGCACCGGGCCAGCGCTCCTGGCTGACCACGGGCACCCTGCCCGACCGCTGGAATATGGCGGAACAGTTGATCTACGGCTATGGGGCGACGAATTTCGACCCCGTGGACCTCGGGCGTAAGATCTCCGACCCATCCAACCCCTACTTGCTCCCCACGGACCTGGCGCATGTCATGCTGGCGGTGCCGTTGAGTGTGGCGGGCATTCGCGACGTGGAGGCACCGTTCGGCGGTGACCCGATGGCACCGCCCCCCCAGGCCTTTCTCGACGGACCGGCTTATTCGGTGAGCCTCTGCAAAATCATGCTGGACGGCATGGCGCACTACGAGTGGCCGGTGTTTTCAGAGAAGGGTTCGGAAGAGGATGAAGCGGCGCGCACACTGCTTCGCGCCTACCTGACCTACCTGGTGGAGTTGCCGGCGTACCAGCTCACGTGACCGGGCGGCATGCCTGGCCTTCTGCAAAGTGAACGTCGGTGGAGAGAGGGCATAACACCGCCATGCCGCGACAGAGCGGTTTCAACCTCGATAATACCATGCATCATCATACACACGGGTCACAAGCGGACGGGGCGGACTCCCTGCGCCACGGGAGCTGCCTCGAACACGGGGCGGCCCACGAGCACGACCATGCGCTATGGAGCCGCCGTGACTTCCTGACGCGCATCGGGGCAGCCGCGGCGGGGTTTGCCTTCATGATGGGGTCGCGCCCGATGCAGGTGTTCGGGAAGAGCTTGCCGCCGCACCCCGTCAACCTCGTGGCGTCGGACCGCGTGCTCGTCCTCGTGCAGCTCAGCGGCGGCAACGACGGCCTCAACACCGTCATCCCCGTCGGCAACGACATTTACTACCAGCGCCGCCCGACGATCGCGATTCCAAAAGCTCAGGCACTCTTGCTGGACGATGAAACCGGACTTCATCCGGCGATGCAGGGCCTGATGCCGCTCTGGGACGATGGTAAGATGGCGGTGGTGCATAATGTGGGCTATGCCAACCAGACGCGTTCGCACTTCCGGGGCACTGACATCTGGGTGACCGGAACCGATGCCGATACCTACGAAAGCACAGGCTGGGCTGGTCGGTACCTCGCCGATGAGTACACCGACATACTGAACAACCCGCCCGACTATCCGCTGGCCGTCCGGGTCGGCGGCGCTCCGGCGACGCTGTTCCAGAGCCGGTACGGAAACCTGGGCATGACCTTCGCCGACTCAGCCCAGTTTCAGCGCTTCGTCGCCCAGGGCGGTTTCTATGATGTGGACGACGTGCCGGGGACGGTCTACGGCCAGGAGTTGTCGTTCGTGCGTAGCGTGACGAACGCGGCCTACCGGTACGTGCAGTCCGTACAGACCGCGGCCTCGAAGGCGGCGAACCTGGGAACCTATCCGAACTCCAGTCTGGCGTCCAGCTTGAGTGTCGTCGCGCGGCTCATCCGGGGTGACCTGGGCTCCTCCTTCTATACCGTCTCGCAGGGCGGCTTCGACACCCATTCAAACCAGGGGGGGCCGCAGGGCGGCCATGCGAACAACCTGGCCGACGTGGCGAACTCAGTGGCCGCTTTCCTCGCCGATCTGGCATCGGACGGGCTGGACCGGCAGGTGATCGTGATGACCTTTTCGGAGTTTGGTCGGACGCTCAACGAGAACGGTTCGCGCGGGACGGACCACGGCGCGGGCGCTCCCATGCTGCTGTTCGGCACCGGTCTGAACGGTGGGCTGTACGGCACACAGTCCGATCTCGTCAACCTGTACGGCGGCGACCCGAAGTATACGACGGACTACCGGCGCGTATACAGTACGCTGCTGCAGAACTGGTTCGGCATGGAGGCCGCCGGCGTGCAGGAGGTACTGGAGGGCGGCTTCACACCGTTCGATCTCGTGAACCCGGCTGCTACGGTGCGCACCGAAGCACCCGTTGCGACGGGTAACTTGCACCTGGATCAGAACTACCCCAACCCGTTCAGCACGTCCACGGAGATCCGGTTCGGTATACGCGCCGCAGGGCACGTCAGCCTCGCTGTCTTCGACGCGCAGGGGCGGCGGGTGGCGACGCTGGTGGATGGCACCCTGCCGGCAGGATCCCACACGGTTTCGTTCCGCCCGGAATCGCTCGCGAGCGGCACGTACCTGTACCGGCTGGAAACACGGAACGGCGTGCGGTCGAGAGGAATGGCGCTCGTCCACTGATGCCTACCTCCCATACACCGTATCCGCGACATCCAAAGTTTATACGAGATATGATGACGAAAACACTCAGACTGATAGGCGGCCTCATGCTGCTCGCTGCGCCGCTCGTGCAGGGCGGGTGCGACTTCATCGGCGACCTTACGGGCGGCGATGAGAAGGATGAGGTGGTGTCCGGCCTGCTGTATCCCGTGCAGGTGGATAGCCTGTGGGGCTATATCAACGGCAACGGGCGCATCACCATTTTGCCCGCCTACGATGAGGCGCGGGACTTCTCCGACGGGATGGCGGCGGTGCGGAAAGGCGACCTCTGGGGGTACGTCAACACCTCGGGCAAACTGGTCGTTCAGCCGCAGTTCGCGCTGGCCGGACCCTTCTCGGAGGGACTGGCGCCCGTGCGCGGGCCAGCGTTCGACGCGAAGTACGGCTACATCGATCCAGCAGGGAAGATGGCGATCGAAGAGCAGTTCGATCTGGCGCAGCCGTTCTCCGAAGCGATGGCGCCCGTCCGCGTGGACCAGCAGTGGGGTTTTGTCAATCCAGCCGGCGACGTGGTGATCGCGCCCAAATACAGTGACGCGCATCCGTTCCACGACGGACTGGCCGCCGTAGAAGGCGGAAGTGGCTGGTTCTACATCGACGGGACCGGCGCCCCCGCAATCAAACCCTCGTTTGCCATCAACGTGGCCGGGGACTTCTCCGAAGGTCTGGCGGCGTTCGCCACGAGCCAGGGCTGGGGTTACTTCGACAAGACCGGCACGCCCATCGTATCGCCGCGCTTTCAGGCGGCGGCGCCGTTCTCACAGGGCCTCGCCCCGGTGCAGGATGAGAACGGCCTCTACGGTTTCATCGATGAGTCGGGGAAGATGGTCGTTACCAGCCAGTTCAACGATGCGCGGGGCTTCTCGGATGGCATGGCCGCGGTGCAATTGAACAACCGGTGGACGTACATGAGCAAGAAGACGAATCTCGTCGCCTTCGAGATGACCTTTACGCAGGCAGAGGATTTTAGAGGCGGCCTGGCGCGCGTGTTCATCGGCGGCGACGACGACGTGCGGCTCGGATATATCGACCGGAGCGGCGCCTACGTCTGGTATCCGACACACTGACTCGCCCGGCAGGAAGCATCTTTTCTGAGATCGACTATATGACCATGAGCAACACGACATACCGTACGAAGGCCGGCTTGCTGAGCGCTGTCGTGCTGGCCCTCGCCTGCATGCTGAGTGCGTGCGACACCATCAACGACCTCACAGGGCGCGGCGACGACCCGCCCGTGGTAAACCTGTATCCCGTGCAACTGGATGGGCAGTGGGGCTACGTTAACCGCGAAGGCAGGATGGTCATCGATCCGCAGTTTCAGGAGGCCGCCTCCTTCGGGGAAGGTCTGGCGCTGGTCCGGTCGGACTGGCGCTATGGATATATCGATGCGAGCGGTGCCTTTGCGATCCAGCCGCGCTATGACGATGCCGGATCCTTCCATGACGACCGGGCAGCCGTACGTATCGACGGCCGCTGGGGGTACATCGACCGGGATGGCAAAATCGTGATCAACCCGCAATTCACCGGCGCGAACGACTTTTCCGAAGGCCGCGCCTTCATCCGCACGGCCCGGTACGACTGGGAGTACATCGACCCGAGCGGGAACGTGATCCGTACCGCCAATACCCCGGAGTTCGAGGAGATCGACGACGCGGCGTTTTCGAACGGGCTGGCGCTCTACCGCTCGCACGATGACATGTACGGCTACCTGGATAAGAACGGGGAGCCCGTCATTCCCGCGCAGTACAATGCGGCGCTTCCGTTCGCGGGCGGGCGGGCGGCCATCAAGATCAGTGATCGATGGGGCTACATCGATGCGGACCAGAAAACCGTCATCAGCCCGCAGTTCATCAGCGCTGCGAGCTTCGGGGAGGACCTTGCCCCGGTGCGACGCGACCAGAACGTCTGGGGGTACGCGGACCGGTCGGGCAGCGTAGCGATCCAGCCCCAGTTCGACCAGGCGCGCCCCTTCGTGGAGAGTCGGGCGGCGGTCCAGATGAACGGGAAGTGGGGCTTTATCGACCGGACTGGCAAGGCCGTGGTCAGCCCGAAGTTCGACGAGGTGCTGGACTTCCAGAACGGGCTGGCGCGCGTACAGGTCAATGTGGGTGAGAGCCGTCGGTACGGCTACGTCGACGCCTCCGGGGCCTACGTCTGGTACCCGACCGACTGACACACACGATACCCATGAAATACGGCCTGCCCGTACTCGATAGTCTGGATTCACCGGATGCAGCGCGTTGCACGCGCAGGCGCTTCGTCCGGGCGTCGTGCGCGCCGGCCTTAATGGCCGCCTGCGGCGCCCTGCTCTCTGCCTGTGACAGCCAGAGCCCGGAGGAGAAAGAACGCCCCGTCAGCCCGAACGGTATTACGATCCGCGAGAACACCATCGACCTGGACCTGACCAAAGAGGCGCCGAGCGTGCTGACGGCGGCAGGAAGCGCCCTGTTCATCCCGGAAGCGCAAGCGGTCGTCATCAACGTGGACGGCGCCACCATGCGCGCGTTTACGACGGTCTGCACGCACCAGGGATGCGGCATCGACGAGTTCGACGGTGAGGTGTTGATCTGCCCCTGCCACGGCTCCCGGTTCGATACTGAGGGGAACGTGGTACGGGGCCTCGCGACGGTCCCGCTGCCCGCGTATCCTGTCGTCCGGAACGGGAGCCAAGTGACGGTGCAGCGGGGATAACCACTGGCCCCTGCCCCCCTCCCGACGAATCGGGACAGGCTCCGCGGTGGAGAGGGAACTCGCTAATACCAGTTCTCCAATTTGATTGTGCATTCGGCTTTGTTTCCATCCTGTCGTCAATCGCCTCCCTTGTGTCATCCCGAGCCTGTCGAGGGACCCCATCCTACAGCAATGCGCTCGTATGTGGGATCCTTCGACTCCGTCCCGACTGGCGTCGGGACTCCGCGCAGGATGACATTCCAGCAAACGGGCAGGCTTGCACTATCGTTGTGTAGATATGGTATAAGAACCCTTAACAAAGCCTTCCCCCTCGTAGCCGCAGGACTTCAGCCTGCGTAGTAGCCGCAGGACTTCAGCCTGCGTAGTAGCCGCAGGTCTTTAGCCTGCGAGTTCTGTTAGGGACTCCAAATCACGCAGCAGAATCTCTGCCGGACAGCTTCTCAATGTGAGTTTTTCGCCCGTGCGCTTGCATTGCGGCTGCCACGCCGGATCTTCCATTCTCAGGATTCCGCCTGTATGTGAACTGAACAATAATGCCTGATCGGGAGGAGGAAGTGGTACCGGCAGCGGCCCGGACACGGCGGCCGCTGGTACTCACGGCGCTGGTGCTCGCCATGTTTCTGGCGGCGATCGAGGGGACGATCGTGGCAACGGCCATGCCCAGCATTGCGGCGAAGCTCGGCGGGTTCTCGCTCTATAGCTGGGTCTTCTCGGCCTTCCTGCTGATGCAGGCGGTGACCATTCCCATCTTCGGCAAGCTGGCCGACCTGCTTGGCCGCAAGCCGGTCTTTATCGCGGGCATCCTCGTCTTCCTGCTCGGTTCGGTCCTGTGCGGGTTTGCCTCCTCAATGGGAATGCTGGTCGGGTTCCGGTTCCTGCAGGGACTCGGCGCCGGGGCGGTCCAGCCGATCACCACCACGCTGGCCGGGGATCTGTACTCCCTGGAGGAGCGGGGCCGCGTGCAGGGCTACCTGTCGAGCGTGTGGGGCGCCTCGTCCGTCGTCGGACCGCTCGCGGGCGGGCTGATCGTGCAGCACGCGAGCTGGTCGTGGATCTTCTGGCTGAATGTCCCCTTCGGCCTGGTCACCATCGTGCTGATCGTGCTCTTTCTGCACGAGGACGTGGAAGGCAAGGCGCGGAGCATCGACTATACGGGCGCGGGTCTGCTGCTCGTCGGGCTCTCCGCCCTCATGCTGGCCCTGACGCAAGGGGCTGAGTGGGGGGCTTGGATCGTGGCACCGCTGCTGCTTGTCTTTGGAACTGCCCTCTTCTCGTTCATCCGTCAGGAAAGCCGGGCCGCCGACCCGCTCATTCACCTGGAGCTCTGGAGCAGCCGCATGATCCGCTACGCGAATGTGGCGACGCTCACGGCGGGCATCGCGATGATCGGCCTCATCAGCTTCGTGCCGACGTTCGTGCAGGGCGTGCTGGGCCGCACGGCGCTGGTGGCGGGCTTCGCGCTGTCTGCCATGTCGGTCGGCTGGCCGATTGCTTCCGTCGTGGCCGGCCGACTGTTCGTCTCGGTGGGCGTGCGCGCGATGGCGCGGGCGGGAGGCATCGCGGCGGTCGTGGGCGCGCTGTGGATCGCCCTGACGGCGGGGCGCGGCGCGCTGGAGGTGGGCATCGGCTCCTTCGTCATGGGTGTGGGCTTCGGCCTGATGAACACCACCTACATCGTGGCGATCCAGACGAGCGTATCCTGGGCGCAACGCGGCGTAGCCACGGCCTCGAACATGCTCATGCGCATCCTGGGCAATGCACTCGGGGCAGCCATCTTCGGGGGCGTGCTCAACTTCAAGCTCCGTCACTTCTTGCCGGGCGGCGTGTCGCTGGACAGCATCAACGACCTCCTGGGCGGCGGAGCAGGGCAGGCCGCCAGCCGGAACGTCGACCGTGTGCTCAGGGAGGGCCTCTCGGCGGGACTCCACCTCGTTTTCTGGGGCATCCTGCTCGTCGCCGTCATCACCCTCGCAGCAAGCTGGCTCGTCCCCAATCTCCCGGAGGGAATGACGGGAGATGGATCGGAGTAAGCTTGCAGCTGAAGGGGTCCAGAGCAGGAATATTCGTACCTTGGAAGTAGCTTGACCTGGGCGAAGATGAGCTGTCCTCCTCTGAGCCAGGTAGCTAGCGGCAGAACAAGCGCATATGATCCGGATTGAACCACATGCTGCGGAGCGAATCTTCGAACGCGGAGCAAGCCGGGAGGAGGTGGAAACGACGGTACAGGAGGGAGAAACATATCCAGTGAAGCATGGGCGTACCGGCTTCCGGCATACGTTGGATGTAGACGGCTACTGGAACGGCAAGCGGTTTCACCGGAAAGAAGTCGTCGTTTATGCCATAGAAGAAGGTAGCGACTGGATCGTTGTCACTGTCATCTGCCGCTATTTCTCATACTGAATGGGGAGGGATGTCATGCGGATTACATATAGCGCGAAGCGGAACGTGGCCTACATCCACTTCCAGGATAGACCGAAGGCCGTTAACACAGTAGAGGCCTCGGAAGACGTGCTCATCGACGTCGGCCCGGACGGTTCAGTGTACGGGATTGAACTGCTCAATGCGCGGGAGCAGCTTCGATCTGGCGGCTTGGCGCTCTTGGAGGTCGAGAATGAAGAGAGTGGAGAGCGTACCCGTGTGGCGCTGCCGTTTTCGGAAGGGACCGAATCACCATGAAACCCGAACTGCAACAGGCATTGGATGAAGCACGCGCACGGCTGCGGGCGCTCTACGGCGACCGGCTGCAGCACGTGATCCTCTACGGCTCGCAAGCCCGAGGCGATGCCGGCCCGGAAAGCGACGTGGATGTGCTCGTCGTGCTGAACGGACCGTTCAATATGTACCAGGAGATCAAGCGCCTCGTTCGATTAGACCGGGATCTCTTCGAGCGGTATCGCCTGGATTTCTCATTTCAGCCTTACAATGAGGAGACGTACCAGGATCTCCGCCGCCCCTTCATCCAAAACGTGCATTCAGACGGGGTCGAACTGTGAAAAGGACGGTCGCCCTCTTTGAGAAGGCAGCCCGTGCTCTCCACTCAGCACACGTGCTCCTGGAGGCAGGGGGAGTTGATGGTGCCATCAATAGAGCATACTTCGCGGCTTTTTACGCAGCCACGGCCGCGCTCATTTGCGTTGGCGAATCGCCCAAAACACACAAGGGAACACACAACCGGTTCTGGGTGCGTTTTGTGGAGACAGGCCTGATCTCTCGCCAGATCGGGGATGCCCTGGGGTACGGCTGGAGAATGCGGGAGAACGCGGACTACGATATCTACAGCATATTCGATACGACGGCCGCTGCCGACCTGCTCCGCGACGTGGAGGCGTTCGTCCAGGCTACGGAAGCGCTCGTAAAGAATCTCGAAGCGGGCGAAGGATGAGTCGCCC
>DASSAV010000509.1:0-11404 GCA_035699265.1 Rhodothermales bacterium | reverse complement strand
CGCGAGGCGCCATAACGATCGGCGGCCTGGACATGCTGATCGCACAGGCTGCCTGTTCCTACGTGCAGTGGACGGGTCACGAGATGCCGGTGGACTTCGTGCGTGCGAAGCTGGCGGGGCACTTCGGAAAGTAGGACGTCTTTCGGTGACGGCGCTATAGCGGGAGCCGTATCCGCCGATACGGAAATTGCTGAGGCATGCATCACCGCGCGCCAGGCACCGTGTATGTCCGCTTTGTACGAGGTCACCGCATGCAGGTGTACAGTCAACTCGACGCACCCGGCTCAGACGAGCTGGATTTGCGTTGCCCACCCCTGCCTCAGACGCTGATGCAGGCCGTCGAACTCAGCAACCAGGCCGACCCGCTGGAGCTGGAGCAAGCCGTACAACTCGTCGAGAAGGATCCGGTCGCCATTACGCGGCTGCTTAAGATCGTGAACTCGGCCTATTATGCTCAACGGGGCACCATCACGAGCATTCCCCGCGCCGTGCTCATCCTGGGCCCGAGCTCCGTCGTCGGCATCGTGATGAGTATGAGCATGATGGAATTGCGCACCGCGCTCGACAAGACCACGGCGGCGCCGTTCGTCAATCTCGTACGACACAGCGTGGCTACTGCCTTTCTGGCCCAGCGGTTGATTCAGCACGACCCGGCCTACGATTCCGAGAAGTCCGCGCATACGGAGCTTGCAGGAGCAGCTTTTACGGCGGGGATGCTGCACGATCTCGGTAAGCTGGTGCTGCTCTACAACCATCCCGGCAAGGCCGTAGCGTTTTACGTCTCGTCGGCAGGCCTGGGGCCGGACCCACTCGAAGCCGAGCGGAAGGCACTGGGTTTCGACCACGTGGCGGCGGGTAGTTTTCTGACCCGCAGCTTGAATCTTCCGGAGGCACTCACGGAAGCGATCAGCTACCATCACGATCCGCTCACGGCAGATGGGAAGCCCCTTCTCTTCAAGAAGCTGCTGTACGCCATCATTTGCGCCAGCAAGGTCGCTAGCAGCATGGGGTATGCTTTCGACCGGCCGCTAACCTGGGAGCAGTGTATGTCCGATCCGGTGTGGAGTATCATCATCGACGAGGGGGTGTACGAATACGCGAGCGCTCCCGTTATGATCGAAGAGATGGTGGACGCCAAGGCAAGGCTCGAGTCGTATCTGGACTCCGTCTTTTAGGCGGTCGCCACAGAATCCGGATCATGGCCGCGGGTTGTGCGTCGGTTAGGGGGTCTATTCCCTGGAGCATGATCCGAGCAGCATGGAGACGAGCACACAGAGCACTATCGAGCCGGCGATATTCGAGTCTGTTACCGGCATCGTTGCAGGTTTCAGCACGCGGCTCGGCGGCACGAGCGAACCCCCTTACGATTCTCTCAATCTCGGCCTCAGCACCGGTGACGAGGATGCATCGGTACGTGAGAACCGACGGCGATTGTTCGAGCCGCTCGGCTTCGCCCCCGATCGGATCGCGGTGGCAGGCCAGGTACACGGAGCCGAGGTGAAGGAGGTGACGGGCCCAGGGCTCTTCCCCGGCTTCGACGGCCTGGTCACACAAAAACCCGGCATCCTGTTGTGCATCAGCGCGGCCGACTGCGCGGCCGTGCTCCTGGCCGACCCCGAAGCGCACGTCATAGGCGCGTGCCATTCGGGCTGGCGCGGCACGGCAGCGCGCATCAGTGCACGTACGATTCATGAAATGACACGCCTGGGGGCCAGGCCGGAGCGCGTCCTCGCCTACGTCAGCCCGTGCATTTCAGCCGACCGGTTCGAGGTGGGGCCGGAAGTGGCGGCGCAATTCGACGACCGTTTCGTCGTGCAGCGGTCCGGAGCACCGAGGCCGTTCGTCGATCTCAAGGCCGCCATTCGGGCGCAACTGGTTGAGGAGGGGGTTACCCCAGGGCACATCGAGGTGTCTCCGCACTGCACGTTCTCGCAGACGAGCACCTTCTTTTCATATCGCGCGGAGTCCGGCACGACGGGGCGGATGATGGGCTTCATCGGCATGCGTTAGGCTTCGTCGTGCCGCTGCGTACGGCACCTCGCCGGTTCAGGGCCGCAATTCGCTCAGAAAGGTCCGGATGTGGCGTTCGAGGGCAGGTTGATGGTACTGTGCCAGGCGGGCTGCTTCGTGCAGATACCCTATCGCCTGGGAGAGTTGCCGGTGCTGCCGCATCAGTTCCTGCTCCAGTTCGGACAGGCGCAGGCAGCAAGCGGCATTGCTTTCCGAGACGTTCGTGTACGGAGTCTCAGCCGGCAGAGCGGTTCCGCCGTCGCCGCCTGCATCGTAAAGCTTCACGTTGCCCATAGGCCGGCAGATCGGAAATGAGTCTTCGGTATCAAAAGTGATCGAACCTCATACAAACAGAGGCACGAATTTGTCTTCTCGTAACGAGCGGCCGGCGTGGCGCGCGGTATTCGACCATCTCCTGCCGGACAGGATAATACCCGCTACAGCGCAGGCACCGAGTGCCAGAACGGTTCTTCCGAGCATATTGGGTTCCTCCAGAACTACGTATCGGTGTGTCTCGATTCCAAAGTACAATGTATGGAACCGCTTCCACAGTGGGGTCTAACTCATGCGTGAATGGATACCTGGCGCAGACGAACTGCGCTCCAGGGCTACCCGGCTGTAGTAAAAAGGGGAGATACGCCTGTTTCAGTATAGCAATCGGCGCACGGCGGCCTTTGATAAGGGGGAGGTGGGGCGAACGTGCCGAAAAGTTATATCGGCTCGTTCCTGTGATTGTGCAAGGTAGACTGCGGGTGATGGCTGGGAGCCGGGGAGACTACGAGAGTAGGAACCAACGAAGGGGAAGAGGAGGGGCGTGGGGGTTTTGATGCCGCCGATAACGAAACGGGGCCAGCCGCCCTGGTCGGACAACTGGCCCCGTTTCTTTCACGATCGGGCAAAACCGGACGAAAGGATCACGTGTTTAGCACGGCCTGTACGTCCAGGTTTATTTCTATGTCATCGCCCACGAGCAGTCCGCCGCTTTCGAGCACGGTGTTCCAGGTAAGTCCATAGTCCCGGCGATTGATTTTCCCTCTGGCATCGAACGCGATTCGCTTTCCGCCCCAGGGGTCGTCCGCTTCACCCAGATAGTTCACCTTCAAGTCGATGGGCCGCGTGACGCCCCGAATGGTCAGGTCGCCTGCGAGCGTGAAGGAGTCATCCGAACCGTTCTTTACGCCACCGCTTTGATAGTGCAATTCGTTGTGCTTTTCAACGTCAAAGAAATCACCTGAGCGGAGGTGGGTGTCCCGGCTCTCATCTCTCGTGTCGATGGAGCTCGCATCGATCGTGACGTCGACCTCGATCGAATCGAAGTGACCGGGTGCGTAGTGGATCGTACCGGTAAAGGTCCCGAAACGACCGGTCACCTTGCTGAATCCGAGATGCCTGACCTTGAACTCGATGGTGGAGTGTGCGGGGTCGATCGTATAGGTTTGAACCTCTGTCGCCGTCTGTGCAGAGGTTAAGGTTTCGGTATTCATTTGCTTGCCTCTCTGCTTATGCAATCCCACAACAAGCCGCGGAGGGCGGGCCAGCCTGTCCGGCTGAGCAGCGTCGCTCCGCAATTGTAATGATTTCAGGTACATATGGAGCCGGTAGTTGACCGGTTCCCGGCATAGCGACCCGGTTACATTCCAGCCCGGCATTTTCGCAGGCGCGCTCAGTCCTGCGGAATCTCCGAGGCGTGTTGGACGATGTGGCCTACGAGGCCGTACGCCACGGCATCCTCGGCACTCAACCAGAAGTTTCGGTTTGTATCGTGCTTGATCTTTTCGAGTGATTGACCGGTGGCTTCGGCGAAGATGCGGTTGAGGCGCTCGCGCATCTTTAGAATCTGCTGGGCTTCGATGTCGATATCGGCGGCCTGGCCGTTCATGCCCCCGAGGGGCTGGTGGAGGAGGAAGCGGGTATTGGGCAGCGAGTAGCGGTCCTCGCGGGGAACAGCCACGTAAATGAGCGCGCCCGCGCTCGCGGCCCAGCCGGTAGCAATGATGCGGACGCGCGGGCGGACGAACTTGATGACGTCGTGGATGGAGTCGCCGGATTCGACGTGGCCGCCCTGAGAATTGATGAAGACGGTAATCGGTTTGTCCGATTCCGCCGCCATCGAGGTCAATTGCCCGATGACACGGGACGCGAGATCCTGGTTAATCTCGCCGCTGATGATTACGGTCCGGGCTTCGTACAGCCGGTTGTCGACGTGGTCAAATAACCGGGTAGGAAATGGTGCTTCCATCTTTCGTCCTCTCTTGATCAGGTGACGGACGAAAGGTAGCACCGACCGGCGGCGCTAGTCTTGTAGATTCTTGCGCTCTTCCCGGTACTGTCCGGGCGTCTTGCCTTCGGCCTCACGAAAGGCACGGTTCAGGTGGCTCTGGTCGTAGTAGCCCGCCTGGAGTGCGACGTCGACCAGCGGGAGGTCGCTTTCGAGCAGCTCCTTTGCTTTCCGAAGCCGGAGGGCGCGCACGTAGGCCCACGGGGTCGTGCCTTCTGATTCTCGAAACAGGCGGACGAGGTGGAACTTGCTTACGCCTGCCGTCTCCGCGAGCCGTTCGAGGTCGAGTGCATCCCCCGCGTGCACCTCGACGAAGCCCTTTACGAGTTCAACGGCATCACGGGTGCTCCTGCCTGCCGGCGCCCTGTCGCGCCCTGCCTCGCACCGGGCCGCCATCGGCCCGAATTCGCGGGCAGGTGTACAGGGGATGCCCAGGGCTTCGAGCAGGTCGGTGAGCTGGCCTTCGAAGCCGACCGGGGACGAGCGAAGGTCACGACGTGACGGGGAGATCGGGTAAGCGTTTGTCATGACAGGGTCGAGTTGGTTGGCGTACCAGAGTTTCTGCTGCTAACGACCGAGCGCCTGGTCGGTGCCCGCCCGCTCCGCCGGCTCCGCTTCAGGCAGGACAGAGATACGGACGCGCCGGTTTTCGCTGCGTCCTTGCGCCGTCGCGTTCGAGACCAGCGGCCTGGCTGCCCCGTAGCTGACGACAGCGACGCGGCTCTCGTCTACCTCACCGTTCTGGATCAGGTAGCGCGCCACCGCTGCCGCCCGTGCGCCAGCCAGTTCCCAGTTGCTCGGGTACGTGTCCTTCATGCTCCCACCTACCGGGACGCTGTCCGAATGTCCCTCGACGCGAACGGGTTTCCCGGCATGTTCACCATTAAGGAGCTCGGCAACCCCGTCGAGGGTGCCGGCCGCGTCTTCGGTCAAGTCTGTCGTTCCGGGCTCGAACAGGTCATCGACCTGCAAGGTCGTAACGGTCACACCGTCGTCCAGTGCCACCGCCACTTCGTACTGGAGCTTGTTGATACGGTTGTTGAGCGTGCGAATCTGGCGATAGTACCTTCCAGAGTCGATGTCGTCGTAGAACTGAAGCGAGTCCCGGAGGGCCGCCATCGTTTGACGGAGCCGGTCCTGGGTATTCCGGAGGGAGTCGATCTGCTGTGTTTGGTCCTCAGCAAGTTCCTGGTATTGACGTTGAGAGGCGCAGCCGGCAAGCAGCCCGACCACGCAGAATAATGCTGCGATTCGCCACATGGGGGTATAGGAAGGGGTGGGGATGGGCGGCGGCGTATTGGCGGCGCCCATCTTAATACGAACGGACGTCAGGAGTTCGCGTCTCGTCGGTGTACCATTGTCGGTGAGGACTGGTCCGTGGGCATCAAGATAATCTCGTTGACATTGACGTGCGGGGGCCGCGTGGCGCAGTAGGCGACAGCATCTGCGACGTCCTCAGCCGAGAGAGGGGTCGTGCCCTGGTATACGGTACCGGCCCGTTCCCGGTCTCCATGAAAGCGCACGATGCTGAATTCCGTTTCGACCAGGCCTGGATCGATGGAGGAGACGCGAACCCCGGTGCCATGCAGATCCATTTTGAGCCCCTGGCTGATGGCGTTTACAGCATGCTTGGTGGCGCAGTAGACGGCCCCGCCTGGGTAAACCGAGTGGCCGGCCGTCGATCCGATCTGGATGACGTGACCGGAGGCACGCCGGACCATTGCCGGAAGCACTGCCCGCGTGACATTCAGGAGCCCCCGCACGTTTGTGTCGATCATCTCATTCCAGTCGTCCAGGTCGCCTTCCTGAATCGAATCGAGGCCACGGGAGAGCCCGGCGTTGTTCACCAGGATATCTATGTTCTTCCATTCGTCGGGAAGCGACTTGAGCGTCTGCGTCACGGCGTCAGCGTCCCGGACGTCGAGTTGAAACACATGTACGTCAACCTCGTGATCCTGCTTGAGTTGACGGGCGGTGCGGTCCAGTTGATCCAGCCTTCGAGCGCACAGCAAGAGGCGTGCGCCGAGCCTGGCAAATGCCTCGGCACAGGCGGCTCCAATTCCTGATGAGGCTCCGGTGATAAATACAGTCTTTTCCTTTAGATCGAGCATATTCGGGCAAAGGGTAAGCGGGGCGCCTGGGGATGCGAATGAAAAAGGGCAGACGTTCACGCCTGCCCTGTCGAAAAGGAGTAGCCCAATCCCCCTCGGTTCCTCTTAGCTGTCGAGGCCCAGCAGGCGACGTACCTGAGCATCGCGGTAGAGGTCGGGGTAGGTATGCTGGAATTCCTCTTTGGTGCGAGGGTCGAGACGGAAAGCTGTCTTCAGAGAACGGATGCTTTCGTCTGAGCGCCCGAGTGCGAAGAGCGCTTTGGCCTGCTGGAAGTACGCTCCGGCGCTGTCGGGCTGAAGCGTCAATGCCTGGCGATAGGCGGCCAGGGCGTCTTCCAGCATCTGGGCTTCGAACAGCGTCTCCGCGTAGTCGAGCCATGCTTCCCGGTTCTCGGGTGCTACCTCGACGACAGTCCGGTAGGATTCCAGCGCCTGCACGAGGCGGCCGGCGTTGTACTCACAGTCGGCCTTGGCGTACCAGAACTCGTCGACTTCGGGGTTCAGCGTAACGGCGCGCTCGAAGAACGTCAGTGCCTCTTCGAATCGCTCCAATGCGTCGTAGCAGCAGCCGAGGCCGTACCATGCTTCGGCGTAGGAGTCGTCTTCTGCGGTAGTGCGTTCGAAGAAGGAAATCGCAAGGTCGTACCGCTGCAACTCTTCATACGCCAGGGCGATGTTGTAGAAAGTCGCCGCATCTCCCCCTTCGAGAGAGAGCACGTGCATATAGCTCTCGATGGCGCCGCTGAGGTCGCCCACGTTCGCGAGCGCATTCCCCCGGTTATAATGGGCAGAGGCAAAATCGTCCTGTATGGCAATCGACATTTCGTAGGAGTCGATCGCTTCGCGATAGGACCCCATCCGGTTCAGGACAATGCCGCGATTATACCAGGCGTCCTGCGAGTAAGGGTCGATGTCGATGTGCTTGTTGTAGCACGAGATGCTCTTCTCGTCTTCGCCGAGCCGGTCGAAGCAGTAGCCGAGTTCGTACCATGCTTCCGGGTGTTCCGGGTTGATTCCAGTGCAGCGCTCGAAGGCAGAGACCGCATCGTCGATGCGGTCGAGTCGTTCCAAGGTGACGCCCCGGTTGAAGAGTGCCTCCTCGTTCAGCGGATCGAGTTCCAGGGCGGCATCATAACAGGAGAGGGCTTCTTCGCTCCGGCCGAGATTGTCCAGCGTGATGCCGCGGTTCACCGTCGTCTCGGCGTCGGTTGGATTGAGGGCCAGGGCGTGGCAGTAGGCATCCAGTGCGTCTTCGTGCCTGCTCAGGTTGTTGAGGAGGATGCCGCGCCGCATCCATGCGTCTGAAGAATACGGCTGCATCTCGATGAGCCGGTCGATGGCAGAGAGCGCATTATCGAAGCGGCCCCGTTCAAAGTAGTAGGTTGCGATGTCTTCCAGAGCGTCGGAGTCGAAGTAAGCGGCCGACCCCTGTTGCTCGTAGGCAGCCACGAGGTCGTTTACGCGACCGTCGTTAGCTGGATCTTCGAAGTCGTCAAACTCGAAGTTGAACATGCTCGTATGGCGCCGGTTGACAATTCGGACAGAACGGAGCACGAGGAGAAATCCCCGTTTTCGGCATTGGTAAGCCGGAATCTTAAAAAGGTTCGCTTAATATTAAACGGGTGTTCTCCATTTTGCAAGAAGTTAAGCCCCCTTCACGGGCTGTTCTCCGTAAGGGTAGTAAATTTAGCACTACGTGTTCTCCGAATCAGCTAAGTTAAGCGATTCCAGTTAGTACGTGCTTATTCTTTACCTCGTTCTCACATCCGACCTGGGGTGGCTATGTTTTTGTCTTTCGAGGGAATAGACGGAAGTGGGAAGAGTACGCAGGCCCGTGTGCTGCTAGATCGCTTGCGTGGTGAAGGGGAGGATGCCCGCCTGCTGCGCGAACCCGGCGGAACAGAACTTTCCGAGCGTGTGCGTGCACTCCTCCTCACACCCGAGCTCGACGTCGTTCCCATGGCCGAGCTCCTTCTTTTTTCGGCCGCTCGGGCCCAACTCGTAGCGGAGCAGATCCGCCCTGCTCTTGCACGGGGCGAGATCGTAATCTGCGACCGCTTTTACGATTCCACGGTAGCCTATCAGGGCGGGGGGAGAATGCTGGCGGATCTGGAATGGTTGCGGGACTTCAACATGCGGGTGACGGATCGGCTGGCGCCGGACAGGACGTACCTGATCGCATTGGATGCAGGAGTAGCCCGGGAGCGCCGGTCGAGGCGTATGGCGGAGGGGGCGCCCACGCCCGAGGATCGAATGGAAGCGGCCGGGCTCGCGTTTCAACAGCGGGTGGCGGCTACGTATGCCGCGCTGGCCCTTGCAGAGCCGGGCCGGATCCTTTGCGTGGATGGGCACAAGCCCGTCGAAGACATCCACGAAGAGATCTGGGCGGATGTTCAGGTGCTGCTGCGAGCGCGGGAGGAACACTGACGGCGACGCCGTTGTTCTCGCAGACGGACCTCGCGCAAACAGTTGGAATTAGCTGTCCTTACAAGCCGCATCCCCGCCATCCCGGTGCTCCCGCCATGCCGTTACCGAAAAAGAAGCTAGACGAGGTTCGGGGCATCTTCAGCACTTTTCTCCAGAAGAGAAGCCAGCGCCAGACCCCCGAACGATTTGCCGTACTCGAGGAGGTCTATTCCACGGATGACCATATCGACGCCGACGAGCTCTACTTGCGGCTCAAGCAGAAGGGGGGCCGCGTCAGCCGCGCAACCGTTTACAATACGCTCGATCTCCTCCTCGAGTGCGATCTCGTCGTACGGCATCAGTTCGGGAAGACCCAGGCGAAGTACGAGCGTGCCTTCAGTTACAGGCAGCACGACCACCTGATCTGCCTGGACTGCAATGAGCTATTCGAGTTCTGTGACCCGCGCTTGCAGAGTATTCAGGAGATGGTGGCCGGTATCTACAAGTTCGACGTCAAGCATCACTCCCTGAACATTTACGGCCGCTGCATGCGAGAGAACTGCCCGAATCGTGAGGCTGTGCACGCTCCGCAAACTGCCTGACCCGACTGCTCTGGCGTGGGTCGTCGGTGACCGAGCCGGCGCAATGCTCGATTGTTTGCAATTAGTTCTCGCCCTGCGATCTCCTGCGAAGTAAATTGCGCATTGATGGTAAGGCGTACTCGCTAACGGACAATGCAATGGGCAAAACGCTCATCCTCTCCGCACCGCGCGTTCAACGGACGCTTAATCGCATGGCGTATGAGATCATGGAGCGCAACCGCGGCGCTGAGAATCTGGAATTGGTGGGCATACGCAGCCGCGGTACGGCACTGGCCGAGGCATTGGCCAAGCAAATAAGTGCCGTCGAACCACGCCAGTTTCACGTCAGCAAACTCGACGTGGCCCCTTATCGAGACGACCGCGACACGGGCGTGCCCGTAGAGGACCAGTCGGTCGTTCCGGTCGACCTGGCGGATCGCGACGTGATTCTGGTGGACGATGTGTTGTTCACGGGCCGCACGGCACGCGCTGCCCTGGATGGGATTGTCTATTATGGTCGTCCCCGGTCCGTCCAGCTCGCCATCCTGGTCGATCGCGGCCATCGTGAGTATCCGATTCAGCCGGATTTCACGGGCCGCGTGATCCCGACGAAGCACCGGGAGCGTGTCGTGGTCTCCGTGGATCAGGGCTTTTCCATCTTCATAGTGGAATAGTCCTTCCGTGAGGACCCGTCGGATGCCGCCGCGTTTCCTTACTGTTGGGGCACGGGTTCAGGGGTCTCGACTTCGCCGGGCTGTTCGGTAAAGATGCGTATTTCCGAACCCGCGCGAACTTGAGTGCCCGGCTCTCTACTCTGACGCACCACCTCTTGCTGGTCAGCTTCCGCCTGGTCCTCCGATACGCCGACCGCGACAGGCCGTAGCTTCAAGGCCAGCAAGCTGTCACTCGCCTTCCGAACCGGAAGGCCCGTGAGATCGGGAACGGTAACCAGGTTCTGGCCGAGCCCTGTACTGTACCAGAGCCGGACCCCGCCGCCCTGCGGAATGGAGTCGCCCGGGGCCGGCTGTTGCCGCGTGATGGTGTTGGGATAGGGAGACGGAATCGTATCCGCCAGCATGTCTTCCACGTGCAGGCCGACGGCCTTCAGCCGGTTCTGGGCTTCACGAAGCGACAAATCCTGAACCGGCGGTACGATCACCATCGGCGTCTCGCCGCTATTTACTGTGAGGAAGATCCGTCGCCCCGGTTTGACAGTCGTGCTGGGCTGCGGGCTCTGGTCAATCACGACGTCGCGGGGCAGGCGCGGGTTAAAACGTTCGGCCACCTGCTCGACTTCGAGGTTCGCGGCGTGGAGTATGCGCGCCGCATCTTCGTACGATTGGTGGCGCACGTCGGGAACGTTTACGGCGGCTTCCTGCCGGGTATAGTCTGGCATGACGACGTCATCGATCACCAGGTACAGCACGAAGAAGATGACGGCCAGCAATCCGAGGCCGATCCAGAAGTACCTATTCGTTAACAAGAAGCCCTTCTTGGGCCTTGGTGTACGCTTCGCCATTCTACTTTGCTAGGAATGCTGCAGGAGTAATCGTTCTGGAGCAAGCACGGGGCCGGGGGCAACGTGAATGCCGGAGACCCCATTCTAAGATCAAGCCGGGAGAAAAGATTCGCCCGAGTCCAAATGAAAGATCGAGGGGGTTTTCATACCCATCTCAAAGGTTTCAGTGCAGATCCTGAGAAGATAGCTACGTGCTGTCCATTTGGAGAAAGTTAGACCGGGGCAAGTATTGACGGATGTTTGCGCTTGCCGTATTTTAGCAGTCCGCGCCAAAATTGCCGAAGAGGCTATTTCATGAAGGCGCGGCGTGTTCTCTGAAGGTTGGGTGAAGGTGGGGATTGCGGGGAACCGGTGTCAGGTGTCAATGTGTAACGGATTCTTTGTTTGGCGGTGAAGGGCCTTCGGGCCTTCATTTGTCTGGGGCCATGCGCAGGGGAGAGTGCTTCGGCGCGTGGGTGTTCTTTGAAAGGTTGGAAGCATAGCGAGTCCTTGTCGATTC
>DASSAV010000508.1:0-3648 GCA_035699265.1 Rhodothermales bacterium | reverse complement strand
GTTGGGGGCAGCCCCTCGGGACGTCATTCCACCGCCGAGCTTCCTCCAGGCCGTACAGGAAGGCACGCGCACGGCTGATGGACTGCCAGGCCCGAAATACTGGACGAACACGGCGGAGTACACGCTCAAGGCCCGCGTGGACGCCGAGCAGAAGCACCTGGACGGCTCCGGCCGCATCGTATACCACAACAACTCGCCGGACACGCTGCACATCCTCGCCCTGGAGTTGACCCTCAACGTCCACCGGCCGGGCGCCATCCGCGACGAAGAGATGGAAACCAGTTCGGGGGTGACGTTGAATCGAGTGACCATCGACGGACAGACGCTGCAAGCCCTGAAAGCGCCCGGCACCGGCTACAACGTGAACGACACCCGGCTCGTCATCTACCCGCCGAGCCCCGTCCTTCCCGGCCAGACCGTCAATCTCGACATCGGCTGGTCGTTCGACATACCGCAGCGGGGCGCGAGCGGGCGCATGGGATACAGCCGCGATAACCTCGTCTATCTCGCCTACTGGTATCCCACGATGGACGTCTACGACGACGTCGTGGGCTGGAGCGCCGACTTCTTTCGGGGCACGGGCGAGTTCTACCACGACTATGGCGACTACGACGTGACCATCGACGCGCCCGCCGGGTGGATCGTCAACGGCACGGGAACGCTCCAGAATCCGGACGAGACACTCGCGCAGGCGGTGGCGGACCGGATGCGGCAGGCACACGAGAGCGACGAGCCCGTGATGATCCTGCGGCCGGAAGACTACGCCGGCCGCGTCACGCAGCCGGGCGCGAATGGGCGTGTCACGTGGCACCTGACGGCCCAGCACGTGAGCGACTTTGCCTTTGGCCTCATGCGGGACGGCTACTGGGAGGGCGCGCGCACGTCCGTCGGCGACCGCGACGGCGACGGGCAGACCGACTATACGGCCATCAATGCTTTTTACCGGGAGTCGGCGCCGCTCTGGGACCATGCCGCCGAGTATGAACAAGACGCCATCACGTTTCTCTCCCGGTTCACGGGTTTCTCCTACCCCTGGCCCCACATGACGGCCGTGGAGGGCAGCGACATCATCGGGGGCGGCATGGAGTACCCCATGATGACGCTCATCGGATCCTATAACGGCGCGGGCGGTGATGCACTCTACAGCACCATCGCCCACGAACTGGCCCACATGTGGATCCCCATGATCGTAGCCGTCAACGAGCGCCGCTACGGGTGGATGGACGAGGGTTCCACCACGTTTGCCGAGAACCAGGCCCGAGCCAATCGTTTTCCCGGACGCGACAATCAGAACCTGGGAGACCAGCAGAATTATCTCAGAACCGCGCGGCGCGGCCTGGAAGGGGAAATCATGCGCTGGTCGGACTACCAGTATTCCAGCACGGCCTACGTCACCGCCAGCTATTACAAGCCGGCAACCGTCCTCACAGCGCTCCGCGCCGTGTTGGGCGAAGCTACCTTCAACCGCGCCTATCAGAGCTTCATCGATACGTGGGCGTACAAACACCCGTATCCATACGACCTCTTCAACACATTCGAGCGGGTGAGCGGGCGCGACCTGGACTGGTTCTGGAACACCTGGTATTTCCGGACCTGGACGCTCGACCAAGCCATCCACAGCGTCACGCCCGGTCCGAACGGGGCCACCATCGTGGTTGAGAACGAGGGACAGGCGCCCATGCCCGTGCTGCTGGCGATCACGACGGCCAGCGGCGATACGCTCCACCGGGAAATCCCCGTGGACAACTGGCTCCGGGGCGCAACGCAGGCCACCTTGACGGTGGACACCACCTCTCCCCTTACGCGGGTCGAGATCGACCCCGGTTATCTCTTTCCCGACATTGACCGCAAGGACAACGTGTGGGAGAAGTAGGGGGATAAGAGTTGAAGGTTAGAAGATTGAAGGTCTCTGTGTTCGCGTGGTTCAGGGGACGTCCGTAGGGGCGAGGGGTTTTTCGACGGCGCGGATGATGAAGATCACGGCACAGAGCCAGACGAAGCCGGAGGCGAACCCGCCCAGCACATCCGTGAGGTAGTGGACGTTGAGATAAACGCGGCTCAGTCCTATGCCGATGATGAGCAGGGTGGACAGCACGATCACGACGGCCCGCCAGAGCTTATTTTTGAGATGCCTCGCGGCTTCGTAGATCACGTAGCCGAAGAAGACCATCGCGGCGAAGGCATGTCCGCTCGGGAAGCTGTATCCGCCTGCATGAATGACCTGTTCCAGGGGGCGCGGCCGCTGGAAGAACGCCTTCAGGCCGAGCACGACCAGCCCGCCGACGCCGGTCGCGAAGACCAGGCCCAGTAACGCCCACCACCGGCGCCGAAAGAGGAGGATGAGCCCGAGAATGACAGCCCCGACGACGCTGCCCCGCGTTCCGCCGAGGTCGGTGATGAACTCCGCCCACGCCGTACGGGTGGGCGTTCGGATGGCGGAGACCGCGCCCTGCACGGTGGTATCGAGCCAGTAGGCCGTACTGTGCTCCGTAATCACCTCTATCAGGGCAATGAATAACCAGAGCGCCGCCAGGATGGCCAGGAACGTCAGTGTGAAGGCGAGTCCGTACTCCCCCCCTTTCCTGAAACGCTCTCTCAGGAAGCGTACGAAGAGCGAGCTACGTGCTCTCGCCGTCTCCTCGACCTCCTTCAGCCTGTCCGAATCCATAGCCGCTGCTGGTTTTTGCCCTACATGGATATGGAGCGGCTGGAGGGGAAAAGGTTCTCCGGCAGGCGAGCGCGTTACAATGGATCAGGCAAGTTGGGTCAGGCCAGGTGGATCAGGCCAGGGCATCGCGGAGGATCTCGGCGGGGTGGCGCGCCTGCCGTCCGGTGGTATCCTTAATCTGTGCGCGGCAGGACGTGCCGGGGGCTGCGATGATGGTGTTCGGCAAAGCGTTTCGGATCGCAGGCGCCAGGCGTCGCTCCGCCATCGCGACGGACACGTCGTAGTGCTCCTGTTCGTAGCCGAACGAGCCGGCCATGCCGCAGCAGCCGGAGTCTACGACAGAGACGGAGTAGCCCGGCAGGGCGAGGCACCGCTCCGCCGGGGCGACGCCCACGAGCGCCTTCTGGTGGCAATGCCCGTGCAGGAGCACGTTTCGGGCCTCTCCGGACCATGTGACACCCTCGAAGGCCCCTTGCTCTGCCTGCTGAGCGACGAATTCGTCGAACAGGAACGAGTGGCGAGCCAACTGTTGGACTCGCGGATCGCCGGGAAGGAGCGCCAGGTACTCATCCCGGAACGTCAGGATGCAGCTCGGTTCGAGGCCGACGATGGGAAGGCCCTCCTCTACGAATGGGTACAGGAGTTCCAGCGTGCTCAGCGCCAGGCGCTGGGCCTCTTCCACGAGCCCTTTGGAGAGCAGGGTGCGCCCGCAACAGGCCTTCTCATCCTGGACGATGACCCGAAAGCCGGTCCTGTCCAGGAATTCCGCCGCTGCGCGGGCGACCTCCGGGTGGTTGTAATTGTAGAAGGTATCTGCGAAGAGGACGACCGGCGTGCCTTCTGTGCGCCACCGTTGTTTACGGAGCTGTTTGTTAAACCATGCGGTGAAGGACTCGGGCGCGATGGAGGGCAACGCGCGCTTCGTGCTCAGCCCGAGCGTCCGCTCCATCATCTTGCGAGTAGGCGCGAGGCCGTTGAAC